>DASWOS010000068.1:0-34106 GCA_036398645.1 Dokdonella sp.
GCGAGGCAGGCCGCGAGCGCGGGCACGCCGAACAGCACCGCCTGCGCGATCGGCGGCAGCGCCGGTGCGGCGAGCAGGATCAGGCCCATCGCGCCGGCAGCGATGCCGACCCACAGCATGAAGTAGCCCGGCGCGATCATCTCGGCCGCGATCAGCACCAGCGCGAGCAGCCACCAGCCGTAGTGATCGACGACGCCGTTCATCGCCGCTCCTCGGAGTCGAGCATCTGCGTCGCGCTCCGCTCAGCGCACCGGCGGCGGCGCCGCGCCGCGCGGCGGCGCGACGCGCGCCTCGGCCTGGCGGTCGAGCGCGCTCCGCGCGAGCTCGGCGATGCCGGCGAGCGAGCCGAGCACGCCGGTCGCCTCGATCGGCAGCAGCAGCATCTTCTGGTTCGGCGAGTCGGCCATCGCCTTCAGCGCCTCGACGTACTTGTTCGCGACGAAGTAGTTCAGCGCGTTGACGTCGCCGCCGACGATCGCTGCGGAGACGACCTCGGTCGCCTTCGCCTCGGCGGCGGCGAGCCGTTCGCGCGCCTCGGCCTCGCGGAACGCGGCCTCCTTCTGGCCCTCGGCGGCGAGGATCGCGGACTGCTTCTCGCCCTCGGCCTTCAGGATCGCGGCCTGACGGAAGCCCTCCGCTTCGAGGATGTTCGCGCGCTTCTCGCGCTCGGCCTTCATCTGCCGCGCCATCGAGTCGACGAGGTCGCGCGGCGGCTGGATGTCCTTGAGCTCGATGCGCGTGACCTTGAGCCCCCACGGATGCGTCGCCTCGTCGACGACCTTGAGCAGCGACGCGTTGATCTGGTCGCGCTTGCTCAAGCTCTCGTCGAGATCGAGCGAGCCGAGCACGGTGCGGATGTTCGTCATCACGAGGTTCATCACGGCGAGCTCGAGGTTCGCGACCTCGTAGGCGGCCTTCGCCGCGTCGAGCACCTGGAAGAACACGACGCCGTCGACCTTGACGACCGCATTGTCCTTGGTGATGACGTCCTGCGACGGCACGTCGAGCACCTGCTCCATCATGTTCATCTTGCGGCCCACGTTCTGCATGACCGGGATCAGCAGGTGGAATCCCGGCGTCAGCGTGTGCGTGTACTTGCCCCAGCGCTCGACGGTCCATTCGTAGCCCTGCGGCACGATGCGCACGAGCTTGAACATCACGATCGCGGCGACCGCGACGACGACCAGCGGAAGGATCCCGATCCCCACGGCCTGCTCCCCGATCCGATATGTCGCGCAGAGTATAGGCAAGTCCTGCGGCGCGGGCTGCCGCGGCGCCGCGAGTGCGCTACGCTCGCCGCACGCACCCGGACCGAAGCACGCATCGATGAACGCCGATTCGCCCGGCGGCGGCTCGCGCCGCGACGGGACGCCGAGCATCGCGGCGCGTCGCGACGCGCTGCTCGCCGCGCTCGCGCGCGTGCTGCCGGCCGACGCGCTGCTCCACGGCGAACGCGATCTGAAGCCGTACGAATGCGACGGCCTGACCGCGTTCCGGCGCCTGCCGCTCGCGGTCGCGCTGCCGCACGACTCCGCCGAGGTGCGCGCCGTGCTGCGCACGTGCGGCGAGCACGGCGTGCCGGTCGTCGCGCGCGGCGCCGGCACCGGCCTCTCCGGCGGCGCGCTGCCGCTCGAGGACGGCGTCGTGCTCGGCCTCGCGCGGCTGAACCGCGTGCTCGAGATCGATCCGCGCAACCGCACCGCACGCGTGCAGCCCGGCGTCACGAATCTGTCGATCTCGAAGGCCGCCGCGCCGTACGGGCTGTTCTACGCGCCGGACCCGTCCTCGCAGATCGCGTGCACGATCGGCGGCAACGTCGCCGAGAACGCCGGCGGGCTGCACTGCCTGAAGTACGGGCTGACCACGCACAACCTGCTGAAGGTCGAGATCGTCACGATCGACGGCGAGCGCCTGACGCTCGGCGCCGACGCGCTCGACGCGCCGGGTTACGACCTGCTCGCGCTGTTCACCGGCTCCGAGGGGCTGCTCGGCGTCGTCGTCGAGGTCACCGTGAAGCTTCTGCCGAAGCCGGACGCCGCGCGCCTGCTGCTCGTCGCGTTCGCGAGCGTCGACGCCGCCGCGGCGGCCGTCGCCGCGGTGATCCGCGCCGGCATCGTGCCGGGCGGTCTCGAGATGATGGACCGGCCGGCGATCGAGGCGGTCGAGGCCTACGTGCCGTGCGGTTATCCGACCGATGCCGAGGCCGTGCTGCTGTGCGAGCTCGACGGCACCGACGCCGAGGTCGCCGAGGACGCCGCGCGCGCCGAGGCGGTGCTGCGCGCGGCCGGCGCGACCTCGATCCGCGTCGCGATCGACGCCGCCGAGCGCGCCGCGGCCTGGGCCGGACGCAAGGCCGCGTTCCCGGCGCTCGGCCGCATGGCGCCGGACTACTACTGCATCGACGGCAGCATTCCGCGCGGCCGCCTGCCCGACGTGCTGCGCGGCATCGCCGCGCTCTCGCGCGAGTACGGCCTGCCGGTCGCGAACGTGTTCCACGCCGGCGACGGCAACCTGCATCCGATCATCCTCTACGACGCCGCGAACGCCGGCGAGCGCGACCGCACCGAGCGGCTCGGCACCGCGATCCTGGCGCTCTGCGTCGAGGCCGGGGGCAGCGTGACCGGCGAGCACGGCGTCGGCGTCGAGAAGCTCGACGCGATGTGCACGCAGTTCGCCTCGGCGGAGATCGAGTGCTTCCACCGCATCAAGCGCGCGTTCGATCCGCACGGCCTGCTGAACCCGGGCAAGGCGGTACCGACGCTGGCGCGCTGCGCGGAGTTCGGCCGCATGCACGTGCACCGCGGCGCGCTGCCGTTCGCCGAGCTCGAACGCTTCTGATGCGCGACGCCGACGCGAGCGCGGAGCTGGCCGAGCGCGTGCGCGATGCGGCCGCGCGCCGCGCGCCGCTGCGGCTGCGCGGCTCCGGCAGCAAGGACTTTCTCGGTCCTCGCGGCGACGGCGATGCGCTCGACCTGCGCGCGCACGCCGGCATCGTGCGCTACGCGCCGGACGAGCTCGTGCTGACCGCGCGCGCCGGCACGCGGCTCGCCGACGTCGAGGCCGCGCTCGCCGAGCACGGCCAGATGCTCGGCTTCGAGCCGCCGCACTTCGGCGCGGACGCGACGCTCGGCGGCACGCTCGCGGCCGGCCTGTCCGGGCCGCGCCGCGCGAGCGCCGGCGCCTCGCGCGACTTCGTGCTCGGCCTGCGCTTGCTCGACGGCCGCGGCGAGACGCTGCGCTTCGGCGGCGAGGTCATGAAGAACGTCGCCGGCTACGACGTCTCGCGGCTGATGATCGGCGCGTTCGGCACGCTCGGCGCGATCCTCGAAGCGAGCCTGAAGATCGTGCCGAAGCCGCGCGCCGAGCGCACGCTCGCGCTCGAGCTCGACGCGCCGGCGGCGCTCGACCGACTGCGCGCTTGGGCGCAGCGGCCGCTGCCGATCTCGGCCTCGGCGATCGTCGGCGGACGGCTGTACCTGCGCCTGTCCGGCGCCGATGCGGCCGTGCGCGCGGCGGCGCTCGAGCTCGGCGGCGATCCGCTCGACGACGCCGACGCGCCGTGGACGTCGCTGCGCGAGCACACGCATGCGTTCTTCGCCGATCCGCGGCCGCTCTGGCGGCTGTCGACCGCGCCGGCCGCGCCGCTCGCCGCGCCGGCCGGCGCGCTGCTCGTCGAATGGCACGGCGCGCAGCGCTGGCTGAAGACCGATGCGGCCGCGGCCGACGTGCGCGCGGCGGCCGCCGCGGCCGGCGGCCACGCGACGCGTTTCCGCGCCGACGCGCCCGGCGACGACGCGTTCCATCCGCTGCCGCCGGCGCTGCTCGCGCTGCACCGGCGCCTGAAGGCGACGTTCGATCCGCACGCGGTGCTGAATCGCGGTCGCCTGCATCCGGAGCTCTGACGTGCACACGAAGCTCGCCCCACCTCTCGAACAATCGGTGACTGCGCACGAAGCCGAAGCGATCGTGCGCCGTTGCGTGCACTGCGGCTTCTGCCTCGCGACCTGCCCGACCTATCAGGTGCTCGGCGACGAGCGCGACAGCCCGCGCGGGCGCATCTATCTGATCCAGCAGCTGCTCGAAGGCGCGCCGGCCGACGCGACGACGCAGACGCATCTCGACCGCTGCCTCGGCTGCCGCGCCTGCGAGACGACGTGCCCGTCGGGCGTGCGCTACGGCGCACTGCTCGACTACGGCCGCGGCATCGTCGAGGCCGAGCCGCCGCGACCGCCCGTCGAGCGCCTGAAGCGCGCGGCGCTGCTCCGCATCGTGCCGTCGCGGCGCCGCTTCGGCGCGCTGCTCGGCGCCGCACGCGCGCTCGCGCCGCTGCTGCCGGCGCGGCTCCGCGCGAAGCTGCCGCCGCCGGCACGCACCGTCGTCGCCGGCGCGGCGGCGGCACCGTCGGCCGCACCGCGGCGCATGCTCGCGCTCGACGTCTGCGGCGAGCGCACGGCCGCACCGAACACGCGCGCGGCGACCGAGCGCGTGTTCGCCCGCCTCGGCATCGCGCTCGACGCCGTGCCGCGCGCCGGCTGCTGCGGCGCGCTCGCGTACCACATGGGCCGCCACGAGGAGGGCCTCGCCGCGATGCGCCGGAACATCGACGCCTGGTGGCCGGCGCTGGAAAGCGGCGCGGCCGAGGCGATCGTCGCGACCGCGACCGGCTGCGCGCTGACCCTGCGCGAGTACGGGCACCTGCTGCGCCACGACGCCGACTACGCGGAGAAGGCGCGCCGCGTCGCCGCGCTCGTGCGCGACCCGGCCGAGATCGTCGCCGACGCCGAGCACGCCTGGCTCGCCGGCATCGGCCGCGGCCGGCGCATCGCGTTCCATGCGCCGTGCACGCTGCAGCACGGGCTCAGGCGCGAGACGCTCGTCGAAGGTCTGCTGCGCGAAGCCGGCTACGAACTCGCGCCGGTCGCCGACGCGCACCTGTGCTGCGGCTCGGCCGGCAGCTACTCGCTGCTGCAGCCGGCGCTCGCCGACACGCTGCGCACGCGCAAGCTCGCCGCGCTCGAAGCCGGCGCGCCGGAGGTGATCGCGACCGCGAACGTCGGCTGCCAGCTGCATCTCGCCGCGGCGGCGGCGCGGCCGGTGCGGCATTGGATCGAGCTGATCGACGCGGCCTCGCTCGACGCCGCCTGAGCGCGCGCCGGCGCTAGACTGCGCTCCCGTTTTCGATTCGGAGCGAGACTCGTGGGCGCGAAGAAGATCCTGTTCATCGTCGGCGACTACGTCGAGGACTACGAGGTCATGGTGCCGTTCCAGGCGCTCGCCGCGGTCGGCCACGTCGTGCACGCGGCGTGTCCGGGCAAGACCGCCGGCGACAAGGTGCGCACGGCGATCCACGACTTCGAGGGCGACCAGACCTACAGCGAGAAGCGCGGCCACGACTTCGCGCTGAACGCGACGTTCGACGACCTCGACGCCGACGCCTACGACGCGCTCGTGATCCCCGGCGGCCGCGCGCCGGAGTATCTGCGCCTGAACGCGCAGGTCGTCGCGCTCGTGCAGGCGTTCCATGCGGCCGGCAAGCCGATCGCGGCGATCTGCCACGGGCCGCAGCTGCTCGCCGCGGCCGGCGTGATCGCCGGCAAGCGCGTCTCGGCGTATCCGGCCTGCGCGCCGGAGGTGACGCTGGCGAACGGCACCTATGCCGAGATCGCGATCGACGGCGCGGTCACCGACGGCGTGCTCGTGACCGCGCCGGCGTGGCCGGCGCATCCGGCCTGGATCGCGCAATTCCTGAAGGTGCTCGGCACGCGCATCGAGCTCTGATCGCGTCGCCGCGGCGCGCGCGGCCTCAGTTCGGACCGTCGAACCCGTCGCGGAAGATCGGGTCGGACACCGGGTCGCGCGACGATCCGTCCATTCAACGTCGCGTTTCGATCCGTCCGAGGACGTGATGCCGCCGGTGGCGCCTCGCCGAGATGGCCGCGCGCACGCTGCCTTCGGAAATACGCGTGATCGACACGCCGGGGTCGCGCGCGGCGTCGAGCACGGAAATGCCGGGGCGCCGATCGCGCTCGGCGTCGTCGGACGCCCGCGCCATCGGCGGTGGCAGCGAGAACGTGCCGACGTGCGCGCCGACCTCGTCGCTGCCGTAGGCGGCGCCGCCGCCGATCCGCAGCGCCCTGATCGGTCGGATCGGTGTAGCCGAGCGCGAGGCTTCCCGCGCGCCGCTGAAGAACGCCGGCAGCTCGATCGCGTCGTCGTCGTGGCTCGTCACGTTCGCGCTCGTGGTCGATGCGACCGGCGGCATCACGCCGCCGACGCCGCAGTGCTGCGTCAGCAAGAGGAAGGGGCTCCGCAGCACGTTCGAGGCCGGCGCGATCGCGAAGCCTCGCCGGCCCGGCCATCACGTGATCGGCGGTCGCGTCGGCCTGCGCGCCGGCGACGGCGCAGGCCGCGGAGACGAACGCGGCACGGCCGAACCGCGGGAGGCGCGGCGCCGGCGAGCGGTGGCGATTCACGACGGTCTCCTTCGAGCGCGGCGCGGACGCACCCGTCCCGCCCTGCGCGCGACCGGGCGCACAGGGCCTCGTGCGAACGCGTCAGCGCGCGCGCTGCGGCAGATGCAGCGACACCGACAGCCCGCCGCCGTCGCGGTTGGCCAGCGACACGCGTCCGCCGTGCGCCTCGGCGATTTCGCGCGCGAGCGCGAGGCCGAGGCCGGAGCCGCTGCGCTTGGTCGAGTAGAACGGCAGCAGCGCGTTCGTCAGCACGGTTTCGCTCATGCCGCTGCCACGGTCGGCGACGTCGATGCGCACCTCGCGCGCGTTCTGCACGACGGCGACCTCGACCGACTCGGCCGGACCGCCGGATTCGTGCGCGTTCTTCAGCAGGTTGATCAGCACCTGCTCGACCTGCGCGCGATCGAACTGCGCCGGCGCGGCCGGCGGCACGCCGACGAGGCGGAATGCGTACTGACGCGACAGCGCGTCGAGGAACGGTGCCCACTCGACCGGCTCCGGGCACGGCAGCGGCAGCTTCGCGAAGCGCGCGTAGCCCTGGATGAATCCTTCGAGGTGGCGCGTGCGCTCGGCGATCGTGTCGAACACGATCGAGAGCTTGCCCATGTCGCCGCGCTGGGCCAGCTCGCGACCCGAGTGCGACAACGAGCGGATCGGTCCGAGCGAGTTGTTGAGCTCGTGGCTGATCACGCGGATGACCTTCTTCCAGGTCGCGACCTCCTGGCGCGCGAGCTCTCGCGTCAAGCGCTTGAGCTGGTACAGCGTGTGCGGCCGTCCCTGCAGCTTGAACGCGCGCTGCGACAGGTGGAACGATTCCTCCTCTTGATCGAGCGCGACCGTGAACAGGCCGTCGGTGCCGGCTTCGAGCGCGCGCGCGAGCGCGTCCGGCGCCTGCGCGACGATCGCGTCGAAACGCTCGCCGTTCAGCGGCCGGCCGCCGCCGAGCAGCTGGCGCGCGGCGAGATTCGCGTAGACGATGCGGCCGCCGCCGTCGACGAGCACGAGCGCGGTCGGCGTGTTCTGCACCACGGTGTCGAGCAGCAGCTCGCGCTGGAACAGGTGCTGGCGCTCCTCGCGCAGCACGCGACCGAGCTCGTTGTGCGCCGCGACGAGCTCGCCGACCTCGTCGCGGCGGCTCGCGCCGATCGAGAAGCTGAAATCGCCGTCGCGGAACGCGACGACGCTGCCCGACAGCGCACGGATCAGCTCGACGACCGGTCGCGCGAAGGCGCGCGCGGCGACCAGCGCCGGCAGCCCGAGTACGAGCAGCGCGGTCGCGCCGCCGAGCCACGGATCGCCGAGCCACACGGTCGACGCGGCGGCGAGCGCGGCGCCTGCCGCGAGCGTCGCGGCGAGCACGAGCGCGAGCTTGCCTTCGAGCGACATCATCCGCACCGCGATCTCGTGCGCGGCGCATGCGACGCGCGGCGCGCGCCGCGGCGCGGCGTCCGCGCGAGAAGGTTAGGAACCACCGCCCTGCGCGATGCCGAGCTTGTCCATGCGCCGGTACAGCGCCTGCCGCGACAGGCCGAGCTCGGCCGCGGCCTGGCTGATCACGCCGCGCGCGCCCTTCAGCGCCGCCTCGATCGCGGCGCGATCCGGCTCGGTTTCGGCGGCGACGCGGCCGGCGACGCGCACGGCGGCGAGGCCGAGATCGCGCGCGGTGATCACGCCGTCCTGGCACAGCAACGCGGCGCGCTCGATCGCGTTCTTGAGCTCGCGCACGTTGCCGGGCCAGGCGTGCGCCGCGAGCGCCGCGCGCGCGCCGTCGTCGAACGCCGCGCGGCCGCCGAGGAAGTACTCGGCGAGCGGCACGATGTCCTCGCGGCGCTCCGCGAGCGGCGGCACGCGCAGCTCGATGACGTTGAGCCGGTAGTAGAGATCCTCGCGGAAGCGGCCGTCGCGGATCATCGCGGCGAGGTCCGCGTTCGTCGCGCTGATCACGCGCACCTTCACGTGGCGCGTGCGGCTCGAGCCGAGCCGCTCGAACTGGCCGCTCTCGAGCACGCGCAGCAGCTTGGCCTGTCCGGCCAGCGGCAGGTTGCCGATTTCGTCGAGGAACAGCGTGCCGCCGTCGGCGAGCTCGAAGCGGCCCTCGCGCGCCTTGTTCGCCGCGCCGGTGTACGCGCCCGGATCGGCACCGAACAATTCCGCCTCGATCAGCTCCGACGGCAGCGCGCCGCAGTTGACCGTGACGAACGGACCTTCGCGGACCGACGAGTTCGCCTGCACGATCGCGGCGATGCGCTCCTTGCCGGCGCCGTTCGGCCCGGTGATCAGCACCGGCACGTCCGCGCGCGCGACCTGGCAGGCCAGCTCGACGACGCGCAGCGTCGCCGGCGAGGCGAACACGAGCCCGCGCAGGTCGTAGCCGTCCTCGAGCGCCTTGCGCCGGCGGCGGCGCTCGTCGCGCACGCGCGCGACCTCGCGCGTCGCCTCGGACAGTTCCAGCAGGTTCTCGATCGCCGCGAGCAGCTTCGGGTCGTCCCACGGCTTGGCGACGTAGTCCGCGGCGCCGGCCTTGACCAGCTCGACCGCGGTCTCGAGGTGCGTCCACGCGGTCAGCAGGATGATCGGCAGGTCCGTGTGCTCGGCGCGGATCGCGCGGAACAGCGCGATGCCTTCGGCGCCGGACGTCGTGTCCGCGCTGAAGTTCATGTCCTGCACGACGAGGTCGACGTCCTCGCGCGCGAGCGTCGCGAGGCCGTCCTCCGGCGTGTACGCGATCAGCGTGCGGATCTCGCGCAGGCCGAACAGCAGCTCGAGCGCGGTGCCGACGGCCGGGTTGTCGTCGATCACGAGGACCGTGTGCATGGGCTCTTCGGCAGGGTTTCGGCGGCGCATTCGCGGGTCGGATGCGGCGCGGCGTGAAAGGGTTGCATCGGCTCGGCGTAGCGACGGACGGGAACGGGAATCGACGACAGCATCTCACGACGACGCCGACGCGCAAGCGGTGCGCGCCGGCCGCCGTCGCAGCGCCTCATCGCGACGCACCTGCGCTGCCGTGCCGTCGCATGATACCCGGCGTTCGCTGCCGCGCCGCGCGTTCGCGGCTGAAGCCGGCTCCTGCACCGCGCCCGTAGGAGCCGGCTGCAGCCGCGACCACGACCTGCGCATCCGTGGCGACGAAACCCGCGCTCCGGCGGTCGCGTTCGTCGACCGCCGCGACGGCACGGGCGCGGGCCCGTCGCTCCGCCGCGTCGGCGTGGCCGCGACGCGCGCGCGCCGCGGCCACGGCGTCACACGCTCCGCGTCGCGACCGCCGGCGGCACGCGCGAGGCGCGCAGCGCCGGGCCGAGCACCGAGGCCTGGCCGAGCAGCCACAGGCAGACGAAGCCGACCGGCACGTAGTACCACGGCAACCGCGGCGCCTGATACGCGTGCATCAGCCACAGGCTGAGCGCATAGGCGAGCACGCCGCCGGCGACGAGCCCGAGCGTCGTGATGATGAAGTTCTCGGTCTGGAAGTAGCGCAGGATGTCGCGCTTCGTCGCGCCGAGCGCGCGCCGCGTGCCGATCTGCCGCGTGCGCTGCGCGACCCAGAAGCTCGCCATGCCGACGATGCCGAGCGCGGTGATCGCCAGCAGCGCGACGATGACGGCGCCGAGGATGATCGCCATCGCGCGGTCGCCGGAATACGCCTCGGCGCGCACCTGCTCCATCGACTCCACCTTGCCGACGATGCGGCTGGTGTTCGCCTCGCCGAGCTTCTGCTCGATTGCCTTCATGACTTCGTCGCGCCGGCCGGGCTCGGTACGGACCATGTAGCGCGTCGAATTGCCGTACGGCATGCGGATCGGCAGCAGCGCCGAATTCTCGATCGAGTCGTTGTCGACCCACGGCTCCTGGAAGCGCTCGACGACGCCGACGATCGTCGTGCTCTGCGCAGCGTCTTCGTCGGTGTAGATCGTCTTGCCGACCGCGCCGCCGTCCGGAAACAGCTTGTCGGCGAGCGGCTTGCTCAGGATGATCGCCTTCGGCACGAAGCGCGTGCCCATGACGACGTCGGTGACTTCCTCGGGCTTGAACGCGCGTCCGGCGACCAGCGTCGCGCCGAATGCGTCGATCGCCGACTGGTCGACCATGTACAGCGCCGTGTTCGCGCTCGCCGTCTTCTGCTTCGGCTGCAGGTAGAGGCCGGCCGACCAGCCGCCGCCGCTGATCGGCGCCGAATTGGTCGACGTGGCCGCGACGACGCCCGGCATCTGCCGCAGCAGAGCGAGATCGGACAGCTGCGCCGCGCGCGCGTCGTAGCCCTGGCCGAAGCCGACGCTGCCGAACCAGAACGTGTTGGCCTCGTCGACGCCGCTCGGCCGATGCATGCGGTCGAAGCGCTGACCGATGATGAACAGCGCGTTGCAGACGATCGCGAGCGTCAGCGCGACCTGCAGGCCGATCAGGATCATCGAGACCTTGCTGCGCATCAGCGCGGACAGGATCGGACGGATTTCCATGCGTACCTCAGTCGGAAGTGGGCGTGATGGGACGGAACGGCTTAGACGTCCGCGCAGCCGCGGTCCGCGGCGATGCGCGCGCGCACCGCGCGCGCCGCCGCCGGATTCGAGGCCCGGCGATTCATCGCTACACCTTGAGCTGCGCGGCCGGCTGCACGCGGCACGCGCGCCAGGTCGGATAGAGCCCCGCGAGCACGGCGGACACGATCGCGATCACGATCGTCGTCGCGACCATCGACCAGTCGAGCTGCGCGACGCCCTTGTACTCGACGTACAGCGCGCGCACCGCGACCAGCCCGAGGCCGGTCAGCACGAGGCCGAGCACGCCGCCGGAGAGCCCGACCACGCCGGATTCGATCAGGAACTGCGTGAACACCTCGCGTCGGCTCGCGCCGAGCGCGCGGCGCAGGCCGATCTCGCCGGACTTGCGCGTGAACTTCGCCAGCAGCAGGCCGACCGTGTTGACCAGGCAGACGGCGAGGAACGCGAAGCCGAGACCGGTCTGCACCTGCACGTCGGCCGACACGACCCTCTGATCGCGCATCCATTCGTTGACGTCGAGCAGACGGTTGTTCAGCGGCCGCTGGAAGCGGCCGAGCTTCTTCTGCTCGTTGACGTAGTCGTCGAGGAACGACTTGTATTCGGCGAGCCGCGCCGGCGAGTCGAGCTGCACCCACATCTGGATCCAGACGCAGTCGGACTCGAGGTAGGAGTCCCAGCCGTCGCCGTCGGACTTCCAGCAGCTGTTGTTGCCGGACGCGCGCTGCTTGAGATCGATCGCGGTGGCGAACGGAATGAAGAACTCGTCCGGATCGTTGAACGCACCGTTGGTCAGGTCGTAGTACTTCGTGCGCAGCTTCCAGTCGCCGAGCACGCCGACCACGCTGTAGTCGATGCCGTCCATGCGCACCGTCCTGCCGACGCTGTCCTGGCCGCCGAACAGCTTCTCGTTGAGCGCGTGGCCGAGCACGACGACGCGTGCGTGCTCGCCGTCCTGGCGACGGTCCCAGGCGCCGCCGTGAGCGAACGGCGGATCGAACATGCCGAAGAAATCCGCGTAAGTGGCGCGGCCGAGCGCGCGGAACGGCTTGACCTCGGGATTCTCCGGCTGGATCGGCAGCACGACCTTGAACATCGCGGTCTGCTTGTCCGCCTTGGCGGCCGCGATCAGCGCGACCGCGTCGCGGTAGGTCACCTGATCCGGCGGCCGGCCGTCCGGATAGTACGGTTCGTCCGGCGACCAGTTGTCGAGCTGCACGTAGTGCAGCTTGTCGCTCTTCCACGGGATCGGATCGCTGCCCATCAGATGCATCACGGTCAGCGTCGTCATGCTCGCGGCGATGCCGAGCGCGATGCCGACGACCATCAGCGCGGTCAGGACCGGGTTGCGCCTGAGGCTGCGCAGGCCGAGTTGCAGGTAGTAGCCGAACATCGGAAATCCTCGCGGGCGAGTCAGGCGGTCGCGTCGACGGCGGCGCGGTCGAGACGCGGACCTTCGTCGAAGTCGGTGACCTGGCCGTCGATGATGTGCACGTTGCGGTGCGCGCGCGCGGCGAGCTCGGGATCGTGCGTGACCATGACGATCGTCGTGCCCTGCCGGTTGATCTCCTCGAGCAGCTCCATGACGCCGCGCGCCATCAGCGAATCGAGGTTGCCGGTCGGCTCGTCGGCGAGCAGCAGGCGCGGCGAGCCGGCCAGCGCGCGCGCGATCGCGACGCGCTGCTGCTGGCCGCCGGACAGCTCGGCCGGATAGTGCTTCTGCCGCGAGGCGAGGCCGACGCGCGTCAGCGCCTCCTCGATGCGGCGCTTGCGCTCGGCCGCGGCGAAGCCGCGGTAGCGCAGCGGCACGTCGACGTTGTCGAACAGGTTCAGATCCGGAATCAAGTTGAAGCTCTGGAAGATGAAGCCGATCTTCGCATTGCGCAGGCGCGAGCGCTCGTCGTCGTTCATTCCGCGCACGTCGACGCCGTCGAGGTGGTAGTCGCCGCCGGTGAATTCCTCGAGCAGGCCGGCGATGTTCAGGAAGGTCGACTTGCCGGAGCCGGACGGACCGGTCACCGCGACGAACTCGCCTTCGCGCACGTGGATCGAGAAGTCGCGCAGCGCATAGGTCTCGATCAGATGCGTGCGGTAGACCTTCTGCAGGTGGGTCATCTTCAGCATGGCTTCCTCGGTGCGGCGGTTGCGGCGGCTCGGAGCGGGCCGTCGTTCGATGTTCGATGTTCGGTCGGGTGCTCGGTCGGCCTGAGTTTCGCGACGGCGCGGCCCTCTGGTGGCGTTCCGACGCCTGCGTCAGTTCAGCGCGACGCGCTGCGCGCCGTTGAACTGCTCGGTGCCGGAGACCACGATGCGGTCGCCTTCCTTGACGCCGCCGACGATCTCGACCGCGTTCAGGCTCGTCGCGCCGATCTGGATCGGCGTGCGCTCGGCGACGCCGTCGCGAACGACGTAGGCGACGCGGCCGCCGCCGGAGTCGACGAACGGGCCGCGCTCGACGATCAACACGTTCGGATGCTCGTCCATCAAGATGCGCGTAGTCAGGCGCTGGTTCTGGCGCAGGCCGGCCGGCTTGCGCTCGCCGAAGCGGACGCGGCCGGTGACCTGGCTGTCGACGATCTCCGGCGAGATCGCGCTGACCTCGCCGGGATACCGGCCGTCGCCGTCCTGGATCTCGGCCGCCATGCCGATGCCGAGGTCGTGCGCGAACACCTCGGGCACCTGCACCTCGATCTCGAACGCGGTCAGATCGACGACGGTCAGCACCGGCGCGTTCGCGGCGACGTTCGCGCGCTGCTGCACGATCAGCTGGCCGACCTGACCGTCGACCGGAGAGCGCATCTTCAGCTCGTCGACCTGGCGCTCGAGGTCTTCGACGAACAGCCGCTGGCGGTCCAGCGCGAGCCGCTTCGTCTTCAGCTCGAACGCGAGGCTCTCGCCCTCGAGCCGGCCGTCCTGCTCGGCGTTGCGCACGTTCAACTCCGCCTTCGCGAGCGCGTCCTTCGCGCGCAGCACGTCGAGCTCCGGCAGCGCGCCGGCGGTGAACGCCTTCATCGAGCGCTCGACTTCGCGCTGCGCGGTCTGGCGGTCGATGCGCGCCTGATCCAGCGTCTTCGTCGAGGCGAGCTGCAGCTTGCGGTGATCGATGCCGGCGCGCTCGACGTCGAGCTGCAGGCTGTCGAGCGTCGCCTGCTCCTGCTTCAGCTTGCTGGCCAGGTCCGGCGATTCGATCTCGGCGAGCACGTCGCCTTTCTTGACCTTGTCGCCGGCGTTCACGTCGAGCGTGACCGTGCCGGCATTGCGCGCGTACAGCGTCGGGCTGACCGCGGCGACGACCTTGCCCTGCACGGAGACGTCGCGCGTCAGCGTGCCGCGCTTGACCTCGGCGATGCGCAGCCGCGCGCTGCTCGCCGACGAGTCGGACGACAGCAGCCGCGCGGCAGCCGGCAGCAGCACGACGCCGGCGGCGATCGCGGCCACGGCGACGCCGGCCCAGACGAACAGCTTCTTGCGGCTGCGTTGCGCGGCGAACGGACGGTCCTGCGCCGAAGTGTCACGAATCATGGAGTCTCGAATCTCGTGTGTGGGCGTGGCTCGTCGAGCTTCAGCAACGAGCGTGCCAGCCGCCGAAACCGCGAATGCATGCGGTTTGTCGGCGCGGCGGCGGAGGCGGACAGTGTCCGCGCCGCGATGCGGACACGTGCGGACATCGGCGCCGCGGCGCGAGAATGCCTGCGACGAAATCGCGCGCACGCGCATCCGACCGTTCGTGAGCGCCGCCAGCTTCCGCATCGAGGTTCCCGAGACGACGCTCGCGCGTGCGCGCCGCGGCGATCTCGGCGCGCTCGAGCAGATCTACCGGCTGTTCGAACGCCCGGCGTACACGCTCGCGCTGCGCATGCTCGGCGACGCCGAGGCCGCGCGCGAAACCGTGCACGACGCGATGCTGCGCCTGCTCGAGCGCATCGGTCAGTTCCGCGGCGACGCGCCGTTCTGGGGCTGGCTGCGCCAGATCGTCGTCAACGAGGCGCTGATGCGCCTGCGCCGCGAGCGCAGCGTCGTGTTCGAGGCGCTGCCCGACGACGACGGCGCGCCCGGCGCCGGCCCGCCGCCGTGGGCGCTCGCCGACGCGAAGCAGCTCGAGCGCGCGCTGGAACGTCTGCCGGCGCTGACGCGCAGCGTGCTCTGGCTGTTCCACGTCGAGGAGTACACGCACGAGGAGATCGCCGCGATGACCGGCAAGTCGGTGAGCTTCTCGAAATCGCAGGTCGCGCGCGGCGCCAGCCGGCTGCGCGCTCTGCTCGAGCCGAACGAGGAGGACGCGCGATGCCTGGCCGCGACGGCGCACTGAACCCGAACCCCGAGGCCGCGCTGAGCGCCGCGCTGCGTGCGCTGCCGGACGCGGCGCCGCAGCCGGACCTGTGGCCGGCGCTCGCACGCGAACTCGCCCCGCCGCGGCGACGCCTGCGCCGCGCGTTGCCGGCCGCGCTCGCCGCCGGCGTCGCGCTCGCGCTCGCGCTCGCGTACCGCGCCGTGCCGCGCGGCGACGCGCCGGCCGCCGCTGCGCCGGCCGCGATCGCGGCCGCGCCGTCGAGCGAGCTCGATCGGCTGCAGTTGCGTTCGCAGGCGCTCGAGCACCGCATCGCCGGCCTCGCGCAGACGCCGCAGGAAGGTCGCGATCTGATGGCCGCCGTCGAGATCGAGGACCTGATCGGGCTCGTCGACGTGCAGCTCGACGCCGCGCGCGGCGACGACGACGCGCTGCCGCTCTGGCGTCAGCGGGTCGCGCTGCTCGAGGACCTCGCGACGATCCGCGGCGGCGCGTACGCGCTCGCCGTCGCCGAACCGCGCGACGCCGGCCTCGTGCCGGCCGCACCACACCGCATGAACTGAGGACCCGCCGATGAACCGTCCGATCCTGCTCGCCGCCGTGCTGACGCTCGCCGCGTCGGCGGTCGCCGTCGCCGACGCCGCGCCGGCCGACGCGCCGGCGAAGCACGCCGCGCCCGCCGCGCCGCCCGCCGAGGCGAAGGCGCGCGCCGCCGATGCCGACGCCGCACGCGCGGAGCTCGCCGACATGCGCGCGCAGATGCGCGAGCTGTCGCGCAAGATGGCCGAGCTCTCGAACCGGCTCGGCGACGTCGGACCCCGCGCGTACGCGTACCGCTACGTCAGCGACACCGACCGCGCGATGATCGGCGTCGTGCTCGCCGCCGCGGACGTCGACGGCGTGCGCATCAGCGCGGTCACGCCGGACGGTCCGGCCGCACGCGCGGGACTGCGCGACGGCGACGTCGTCGTCGCCGTCGACGGCCGCCCGCTGAAATCCGCGACGCCGACGCAGACGCTCGCCGAGGCGCGCCGGCGCCTCAGCGGCCTCAAGGAAGGCGACGCGGTGCGCCTCGCGTATCGCCGCGGCGGCCAGGCGCAGACCGACCTCGTGTTGAAAGCCGCGCGCCGCGAAGCGTGGAACTGGCCGCGGCTGTTCGACGCGGACGACGACCATTCGCCGCAGCCGGACGACCTCGACGAGCGACTCCGCAGCGCGACCGAACGCGCGAGCGCCGCCGCGAGCGCCGCCGCGAGCGTGCACCTCGACCACGACCGTCTGCGCGCCGACCTCGAGCGCGCGTTGCACGAGTCGATGCCGTGGTGGGGCCTGAACCTCGCGCCGCTGAACGCGGATCTCGGCCGCTACTTCGGCACCGACAAGGGTGCGCTGGTCCTCTCGGCCGACGCCGGCGGCCTGCCGGGCCTGCGCAGCGGCGACGTGATCACGCGCGTCGCCGAACGACCGGTCGAGCGGCCCGAGGACGCGCTGCGTGCGCTGCGCGACCAGCCGGCCGGCAAGGAGGTCGCGGTGCAGGTGCTGCGCGAGCGCAAGACGCTCGCGCTGAACGTGAAGGCGCCCGCGTTCAAGTCGATCTTCAGCCTGCCGGCGGCCGCACCGGCGCCGAGCGCGGCTCCGTCGCCGCACGCCGCGCCGGCCGCCGCGCCGGCGCCGAAGCCCGCCGCCGCTCCGCATCCGGCCGCCGCTCCGCGCGGCGCCGGCGACGCGGCCTGAACGCGCACGCTCGATCGTCCGCTCAGCCGTCCTCGAGCGCCTGCCAGCGCGCGTACGCGGCGTCGAGCTCCGCCTGCGCGCGCGCGAGCTCCGCGTGCGCGGCCGCGATCGCGGCGCCGTCGCGACGGAAGAACGCCGGATCCTGCATCGCCGCGCCGAGCTCGGCGACCTGCGCCTCGAGCACCTCGATGCGCGCGGGCAGCGCCTCGAGCTCGCGCGCCTCGTTGTAGCCGAGCTTGCGCCGCGCGGGCGGCGCCGCCGCACGCTCGCGCGCGGGCTCGTCGCGCACGCGCGACGCCGCCGCCGGCGCGGCGCCGGCCGCCGCGGATCGGCGCAACCAGTCGCTGTAGCCGCCGACGTACTCGCCGACGCGGCCGCCGCCTTCGAGCACGAGCGTGCCGGTCACGACGTGGTCGAGGAACTCGCGGTCGTGCGAGACGAGCAGCAGCGTGCCGGGATAGTCCGCGAGCAGCTCCTCGAGCAGCTCGAGCGTGTCGACGTCGAGGTCGTTGGTCGGCTCGTCCATGACGAGCAGGTTCGACGGCCGCGCGAACAGCTTCGCGAGCAGCAACCGGTTGCGCTCGCCGCCGGACAGCGCCGTGATCGGCGCCCGCGCGCGCTCCGGCGAGAACAAGAAGTCCTGCAGGTAGCCGAGCGCGTGCTTGCGCGCGCCGCCGACCTCGATGTACTCGGCGCCTTCGGCGACGTTGTCGAGCGCGCTGCGGTCCTCGCGCAGCGCGGCGCGGTGCTGGTCGAAGTACGCGATCTTGAGGTTCGTGCCGAGCCGCACGCTGCCGCCCTGCGGCGCGAGCTCGCCGATCAGGAGCTTCAGCAGCGTCGTCTTGCCGGAGCCGTTCGGGCCGATCAGGCCGATGCGGTCGCCGCGCTGGATCGTCGTCGTCAGGCCGTCGACGACGCGGCGGTCGCCGTAGCCGAAGCGCAGGTCCTCGACGTCGACGACACGGCGTCCCGACGCGCCGGCCGCGGCCGCACGCAGCGCGGCGCGGCCGGCCTGCTCGCGCCGCGCGGCGCGCTCGCGCCGCATCGCCTCGAGCGCGCGCACGCGGCCTTCGTTGCGCGTGCGCCGCGCCTTGATGCCCTGCCGGATCCAGACCTCCTCGTCGGCGAGCTTGCGGTCGAACAGCGCGTTCGCCTGCGCCTCGGCATGCAGGCGCTCGTCGCGCCGGCGCAGGTATTCCCCGTAGTCGCCGGGCCAGCTCGTCACGCGGCCGCGGTCGATCTCGACGATGCGCGTCGCCAGCGCGCGCAGGAAGCGGCGATCGTGCGTGACGAAGACGAGGCTGCCCGGGAACGCGAGCAACTGCTGCTCGAGCCAGGCGATCGATTCGAGGTCGAGATGATTCGTCGGCTCGTCGAGCAACAGCACGTCCGGCTCGAGCACGAGCGCGCGCGCGAGCAGCACGCGGCGCTTGAGGCCGCCGGACAGCGCGGCGAACTCGGCGTGCTCGGGCAGATCGAGCCGGGTCAGCACGCGCGTCACGCGCTGTTCGAGGTTCCAGCCGCCGCCGGCCTCGATGCGCGCCTGCGCGGCCGCGAGCGCGGCCTGCGCGGCCGGCTCGTCGAGCCGCTGCGTCAGGCGATGGAATTCCGCGATCAGCGCGCCGAGCTCGCCGAGCGCGCCGGCGACGACGTCGAACACGACGCCGGCGACGTCGCCCGGCACCTCCTGCGCGAGCCGTGCGACGCGCACGCCGCGCTCGACGCGCACCTCGCCGTCGTCGGGCCGCAGCTCGCCGGCGATCAATTTCAGGAGCGTCGACTTGCCGGCGCCGTTGCGGCCGACGATGCAGATGCGCTCGGCGCGCCCGATCGCGAGATCGACGCGGTCGAGCAGCAGCGGACCGCCGACCGAGTAGTCGACGCCGACGAGGTTGACGAGGGACATGGCGGCGCGCGCAGCGGAGGGCCGCCTATTCTGCCGCGTGCGCCGGCCTCAGGACACCGGCTCGCGCCGCGTGCCGAGCCAGACGCCGAGCGCGACGAGCGCGAAACCCGGCAGCATCGCCGGCGACAGCCGCTCGCCGAGCACGACGTAGCCCATGACCGCGGTGATCGGCGGCACGAGGTAGAACAGCGCGGCGACCGCGGTCGCCGCACCGCGGCGCAGCAGCGCGAACAGCAGCCCGAAACCACCGACCGAGTTCACGAACACGAGCCAGCCGAGCGCGCCGGCATAGGCGCGGCTGCCGTCGACCGCGAACCGGTCGACGAACGCGGCGAGCGGCAGCATCGCGAGCGCGGCAGCCGCGTTCTGCGCGGCGAGGCCGACGCGCAGGTCGACGTTCGACGCGTGGCGCTTCTGGTACAGCGTGCCGAGGCTTAAGCCGAGCAGGCCGATCAGGCACGCGACGTAGCCGAGCCCGCCGGCCGTGCCGCCGCCGAGGCGGCCTTCGAGCACGAGCACGACGCCGGCGAAGCCGAGCGCGAGGCCGCACCACTGCCAGCGGCCGAGCCGCTCGCCGAGCAGCGACGCGAACAGCGCGGTCATCAGCGGCATCGCGCCGATGAACAACGCCGAGATGCCGGTCGACACGCCGAGGCGCAGCCCGGCGTAAATGCCGCCGAACGACACCGCGAGCGAGAGCAGGCCGACCACGGCGCTGTGCGAGAGCGCGCGCAGCCCCGGCCACGCCGCGCGCGCCGCGAACGCGAGGACGGCCAACACGACGGTCGCACAGCCGAAGCGCAGGAACAGCGTCGCGAACGGACCGCCGTGCGACACCGCGATCTTGCCGGCCGGGTAGCCCGTGCACCAGAGCAGCACGAACGACGTGACCGTCGCGCGCTCGCGCAGGCGCGCGCCGCGTACGGCGGCGATCCGATCCTCGTCCGTGCGTGCTCCGTCCATCGTCGCCGTCGTCGATCCGCGCAAGAGAAGCGTCAGCCTACGCCGGCGTACGGCTGCGATAAACTGAAGCCGGCTCAAGTCATATTTGCACGGTGCGCAACGATGGCGGACACGCGCCTCGGCGAGATCGCCGCGTTCGTCGAGGTCGGCCGCCGGCTCAGCTTCGCGCGCGCCGCCGAGCAGCTGAACCTGCACGTGTCCGCGGTCAGCCGCGCGGTCGCCGCGCTCGAAACCCGGCTCGGCGTGCGCCTGCTGCAGCGGACGACGCGGCAGGTCGGCCTGACCGAGGCCGGGCGCGCGCACCTCGCGCGCTGCGAGGCCGTGCTCGCCGAGCTGCAGGAGGCCGAGTCCGCCGCGAGCGCGCACGGCAGCGCCCTGCGCGGCACGCTGCGCGTCAGCGCGCCGAGCGGGCTCGGCCTGACCCACATCACGCCGGCGCTCGCGGACTTCCTCGCGCGGCACCCGCAGCTCGCGCTCGAGCTGCACCTGTCGAACCGCAACGTCGATCTCGTCGAGGAAGGCTTCGACCTCGCGATCCGCGTCGGCGCGCTGCGCGACTCGCGGCTCGCCGCGCGCCGGCTCGGCGCCAGCCGCCGCGTGCTCGTCGCGAGCCCGGCCTACCTCGCGCGCTGCGGCGAACCGCAGCGCCCGACCGAACTCGCCGCGCACGCCTGCCTCGTGCTCGAGGTCGGCACGCTGCCGGAGCGCTGGCAGCTGTCGCGGCGCGGCGCGCGCGTCAGTGTGCGCGCGAATCCGCGGCTGCGCTCGAACAACGCGCTCGCGCTGCTCGACGCGTGCCGCGCCGGCGCCGGCGTCGCGCTGCTGCCGCAGTTCGTCGCGGCGGCCGACGTCGCGAATGCGCGGCTCCGTCATCTGCTGCCGGCCTGGGCCGCCGTCGAGCAGGGCGTCTACGCGATCTATCCGGGCAACCGCTTCATCCCGGCCAAGGTGCGCGCGTTCGTCGACTTCGTCGAGACGCTCCTGCGCCCGCTCGAGCGGCCGACGGGCGCCGCCGGGCCGCCGGCGGCCGCGCGCGTCAGGCCGCGCGGCGCCGCGCCTCGCCGGCGCGCGCCGCGATCGCCTGTTCGATGACCTCGAAGCCGGCGCCGTCGCGGTGCGCGCGCTCGCTGAGCACGCGCCGGTACGCGCGCGCGCCGGGCAGGCCCTGATACAAGCCGAGCAGATGCCGCGCGACGTGCTGCAGGCGCCCGCCGCGCGCGAGGTGCGCGTCGACGTACGCGCGCAGGCCGCGCAGCACCTCGTCGCGGTCGGGCAGCGGCGTGCCGTGCAGCACGTGCTCGATCTCGGCGAGCCGGTACGGCTCGTGGTACGCCGTGCGTCCGAGCATGACCCCGTCGACGCGCGCGAGGTGCGCACGCACGTCGTCGACGCTCGCGATGCCGCCGTTGACGACGACGACGAGCTCCGGATGCTCCTGCTTCAAACGATGCACGCGCGCGTAGTTCAGCGGCGGCACCTCGCGGTTCTGCTTCGGCGACAGGCCTTCGAGCCAGGCCTTGCGCGCGTGCACGACGAACGTGCCGCACCCGGCTGCACGCACCGCGTCGACGAACTCGGCGAGCGCCGCGTATTCGTCCTGCTCGTCGACGCCGATGCGGCACTTGACCGTGACCGGCACGGCGAGCCCGCGCGCCGCGATCGCCGCGCGCATCGCGGCGACGCAGTCGGCGACGAGCGCCGGCTCGCGCATCAGGCACGCGCCGAAGCGGCCCGACTGCACGCGGTCCGACGGGCAGCCGACGTTGAGGTTGATCTCGTCGTAGCCGAGCTCCGCGCCGATCCGCGCCGCCTCGCCGAGCTCGGCCGGATCGGAACCGCCGAGCTGCAGCGCGACCGGATGCTCCGACGCGTCGAAGCCGAGCAGGCGCTCGCGGTCGCCGTGCACGACCGCGCTCGCGGTGACCATCTCGGTGTAGAGCCGCGCATGCGGCGCGAGCCGCCGATGGAAGAACCGGCAATGCCGGTCGGTCCAGTCCATCATGGGTGCGGTAGCGAAGATTTTTTCGTTGTAATTCAATGGAATATCCAGCAAAATCAAACCAGTGGAGACGGCCGCTCACCCCCTCGTGTGCACTCGGAATCGCCCGTTGTCGCCCCTCTACGCTCTACCGGTGCACACGTAGCGCACACGACACGGCGAGCTTCACGCGCCTGCCGTCGGGCCACTGGCGGGTCCACATCCGACGCAAGCCATCGTATGCGAGCGAGACGTTCCTGCGCCACGAAGACGCGCGCCAGTGGGCGACCGCGACCGAGCGGCGCATCGACCTCGGCGAAGCACCGACGAAGCGCGCGAAGGTCGACCCGACGTTCTCGTACGATCGCAAGGATCCCGGCGAGAAGGCGGGCGACGACCCGCTGGTTCCGCCTGCTCGATCTCACCGGTTTCGATGCCCTGCAGCTCGTGCACGAACTGCGCCGCCTCCGGCCGCGCGGCGAGCGGATCTTCACGTACAACAGCCGCTCGCCCGCAACTTATAAGTTACAGCTAAGTTGCAGCGATCAAGCGCCGAAGGGCTGACCGCCTTCCTCGACTCGCTCGGTCGCGGCGAAGCGGCGCCACGTGCTCCGCAATCAACGGCCGGCTCCGTCGATTCGCGAGTGATCGCTGCGCGGACCGCGCCAGCAGGCCGTTTCTCAACAGCCTGCTGAGGTGTGACGTGATTTGCCACGGTTTGGCGTAAGTAAAGGACGCCCGGCCCGAGCTCGGAGTCCACTCCGCAAGAGTCTGTTGTGCCAAGGCGATCCATGGCGGCGATGGAGGGAACTCGAAGTAGTGGAGCTCGCCGAGCCCGACCTGCTGGACCGGCTCGACCATCGGCGCCTGCTCGGAACGATCGGCGACATTTCGTCGGCGGAGACCGAAGCGAACGACGATCGGTTGCGATGCGAGCTCGCGAACGCGGCGTGCCTCACCCCGACGAGTCCCCGCAGAAGTCGAGGCGGCCCAGGCTACCGGTCGATTCCGAGAGACAGCCGCTGCAGGCCCGCTTCCCTGCCTGCGTCAGATATGTGCCCGGAAATCGGCGGACATCAAGCTTGCGCCAGGAGCGCACGAAAAAATCGGCGGATTTTAATGCATTTCGACGTATGCCGGTTCAACTGGCGTATCAACGCTTGGATCATCACCTGCGACTGGACTTCAGATGAACTTTGTATATCGCGTTTTGGTAGCGGCACTGGCCATCGTATGTGAAGGCGCCGGCGCGGCCGTCGACGGCAGCTACGACCCCTCGTTCGGCAACGGCGGCCGCGAGTCCGTCGATGTGACGGATCTCGATTCCGACGCAGCTCGCGTGGTGCGGGCACTGCCAGACGGCACGTTATTCGTCGCCGGCGGTTGCTTGAACCTGTCGTCCGGCACCCCGGGCGTTACCTGTGCTGCGTGGATCAATCCGGATGGCAGCCTCGCCCTGGGGTACGGGCCGTCAGGATCCGGCAAGGTGCGTTTCGACGAGTACACCGGTTGGCCGACGGACGGCATTCTCGCTTACGATGCGCGACGGCTTGGCGACGGCCGCCTGGCCGTCGTCATCGGCACCTCCTCCGGTCAACCCGGCTACCTCGTTGCCGTGAAGGCCGACGGATCAGGCCTCGATCCGGCTGTCGGCAACGGCGCGGGCTATGTTCAACTGCCGACGATCGGTACCTCGATCGCGATACGCCCGAATGGAAAACTCGTGATCGGGGGATCCGTCGTCTCTAGCAGCACGTCGGTGCCGATCGTTATCGCGCAATACCGCTCCGACTTCACGCTGGACGCGGACTTCGGCGACCAAGGCTTAGCGACGGTCGATTTTACGCTCGGCGGATCACCGACCGTCACCGACCACGTCAAGATCGCGTTGCAAAGGGACGGCAAGGTACTCGCGATAACGACCATCTTCGGAGCAACGTCCGGATCCGAGTTGGCCATTGCGCGGGTCACGGAGAACGGACGACCCGACTCGGCCTTCGGTATCAACTCCGATGGACGGTATCACAGTAATTTCGGTGCGAGCTACACGTCGGGGTCCTCTGTGCTGGAGGACGCCCGGGGACGAATCGTCTTCGCCGGCAACTCGCCGGACGACACGATAAACAGCCCGTGGCTGGTGGGGCGCCTCTTGGGAGGGGGAGCGGTAGATCCCGCGTTCAACGCGGGACATCCCCAGCAATTTCTGGTCCTTCCGGCCAACACAGGCGGGGGTCAGTCCACCAGTGACCTGGTGCTGCAGTCGGATGGACGTATCCTCGTCACCGGGCGCGTCGACCGGGCTCCGGACTCGGCGACCTATTATTTCGGGGTTGCGAGACTGTTGGACAACGGCAGCTTGGACGGAAGCTTCGGGCTCTCGGGAGTCTCCTACGGCGGCCTGTCGGACGCGCCCGACAGCCAGTCGGATTATCCGGCTTCGATGGTGATGGCGGACGGCGGACTTGTGATCGCCGGTTTCACCACGGTTGCGAGTGGGGAGACGCGCTTCAGTCTGTCCGAGCTGACGATCGATCTCATCTTTGCAGACGGCTACGACTAATCGTTGCTTTGTGGACTTACCGGCAAACCGCCTCCGACCTTTAGCAGACTGTTGAGAAGCGCCTCGACTGCGCAACAAGCACAGCTTCCATCCATCGCAGGACGATGTCGCATGCGGGTAATTCAATGAATTATCCGAAAAACAGGCCCGTGAAGACGGCCGCCTCTCGTGTGCGCAAACCTGCTCCCTGAGCACGGACGCCAAGAAGCTGTGGAGTCAAGCGGCTTGCTTCGGCTTCTTGGCGTAATCGTTGGGTGAGAGGTAACCAAGGGCCAAGGGCGGAGTGCAGGCGCGAGGGATCGTAGAAGTCGTGGATATAGCGGGCGACGGCGGCGTAAGCGGCGGCCTTGGTCTGATACACGCCGGTAGCTTCCTCGTTCCTGAGCGTGGCGAAGAAGCTCTCGCCCGCCGCGTTGTGCCAGCAGTTGCCCTTGCGGCTCATGATCGACTCGACGCCGTGCGCCGCCGAGGTCTTGCCGAAGTCGCACTGGCGTATTGGCTGCCACGATCGGAGTGGAACAGCACGCCGGCACCGACCGGCGAGGCCGCATTCTCGGCACGCAGCCGGGCCAACTCGCTTTCCATCTTACTGACCGGCTGAAGGCTGGGCGAACTGAACGGGCGACCGGCACGCAAAGCGTCCAGCATGGCCGCGTATCTTGACTGACACGTCCAATTGCCGGGCCGCTTTGGCCCGATCGATCGCTTCGGCCGGGGCCAGAGCTCGGACCTTGAAGTCGTCCGTGTAGCGGAGACGGCTGATGCGTTGCATGTATACCTCCAGGGGGCGATCAAAGTATCGCTTCCCGGCATCCGTTTCAGCGGGACGGGTTCAGTTCGAACACGGCCGATCGAACAGCGCCGAGATGCTGCGGGCACCCTACGGTCGTGTCGGTGAGTTCCAAGCCGCGGGCGAACGGGCAAGATCTACATCGTGCTGCTGCAGATCCTCGCCTACCGGGGCACCGTGTTGCGCGGCACCGACGTCGATCAGTCACGCGATCTCGCCAAGAGCGCGACCGTCAATGGCCGCCCAGCGCCGACACCGGCGTTCCGGAGCCGGCGGGCGTTTCATGCGCAGCGCACGCCAGAGGCGCTGCACGGGCGCGGCGGGATTTCATCCTCGCCGCAGGGGCAGATCCTGCAGGCGACTGCCGATGCCGCGTCGGTGTCGGCGGTCAGGACGGGTCGAAGCCGTCGCGGAATATCACATCGTCCGTCGCACGCACTAGCGTGATGCCGTCGAACCATGCGTCGGGCCCGCCACCGTCCGTCCGCACTGGACCCGTCGCCGGAGCGACCGGATTGCCGTTGATGCCGACCGCGTAGATCGTCAGCGAGGTGTCGTCGCCCAGATTGCGGCGGGAACGTCGATCGCCGCCCCGACTGCGGGCTTGTGCCAGGCCGTGTCTTCGGCGAGCATGAATTCGCCGGTCGCATCGGGCGCGCCGTCGGTGCAGCCGAATACGCTGCCGTTCTTGCGCAGCTCCCATGCGAGGCGCGCCTGGTTGTGCAATGGCGCGCCATGGCTTGCGCGACCCCAGCCGTTGAGCAGATAGGTGCCCGGTCCCGGAATATGCACGCACTGCACGCACGGCGAGGCGCACATCGTCGATGCCGAGCGTCGCCTTCAGCGATCCGGAGCCGGCGGCCCGACTGCGTTCTGCGTGCCGTCCCACTGTGCGGACGCGATCGCGTCCCACAGGTGCAGATCGTGGTCGAAGTCGGGATTGAGTTCACTGTAGGCACGAAGGAGTGATGTGCAAGCGGACGTCCCGACGGTTCGGATCGCAACGTCACTCCTCTGCCGCTCCGAACCGAAACGGCGCATGCCGAAAAAACGCGGGCAACGTTCCGACCGGCGGGTTTGTGACAGCCAGATCGAGACGGATGAATCCTCGCGTCGAAAGCAGCGCGAGCGCGGCGGCACGGCATCCCTCGCCCACACTCGAGCGCGAGAGCAGACGCTCACGGTCTGCGATAGGACACCTTGATCGTCTTACCCGACGCCGCGCTCGTGTAATCCCCGTGGGCCAGCGTCACCAAAAAAAATCGACATCGTCGAAGACGACCGCGCCCAGTGGATCGACGTCGATCGGTACGATCGTGCCCTTGCTCGGAGCTTCGACGGGAAAAGCCATTCGAACGAGGGTGAAGCGCAAGCCGCTCTTCGCGCCCTGGCCCGCCGTCACACATCTCGTGACGGCCGAACTGTCGGAGCGATGCTTGGTAACCGAACAGGGCACAAGGATCGGCCGCACGAGCCTGACCTACCAAGGCAGCGGATCGCAGGACGAATCGCTGAAAAGACCCGACAGGTAAAGACGAAGCATTGATCCAATCGGCGCGCTTCGGTAAGCGCTTTGACGATCGCAGGTACCGCAATCGAATTCAGCGGAGCGAGCGATCGACGGTTGCTGACTCGATCGTCCGCACATGGTGATGATGGGCGCACCGCCCGGGCAGTCGATCTTCGACCTATGGGACCTTGCTCGCCGCCGCGGAGTCGCTTTGAATGAGCTCGTCGGAACGGGCCCGTATTCGCGCGGCCCGATCCAAGGACGGCCGGGTTTTCGTCACCGGCAGGACGCTCGACCCTGGGGCCTTCATCGAATGACCGGCTGCGAGTTTCGCAATTGCTCGATCGTGGTCCGAAGATCGACCGTCCAGATGTTGTACAGCCCATTATTCCACGCGTTCATATCGTTCAATATGCGCTCGGCATGTCCCGCGGGAATCGGATGGGGCGCCGGAACGAGCCGGTCGCTCGAGAAGTACAGCGTATCGTTGTCCGGACTCAAGCGCGGCTCCGCGTCCGAGCTCGATGTATTGATCCCATCGCCGAGGTACACGGGGCTCGCCCAGCCTTGCTTCGTTTTGAATGCGATGAACAGGTCGATGTCCTTCCCGGCGTGCCGACCCGAGCCGAACACGATGAACGACTGGTCTCGCGCGACCGCGGGATCGACGTCCGTTTCGGTGCCGTCGCTGAACGGCAGCGGTGTCGGTGCTTCGTAACCGCCGCCGGCGTCCCGCCTCGCCTCGAACAGTTGGAATCGATGCGTGGTGGCGTTCGGACGCATGAAGAACAACGTGCCGTCACCTGCGATGCTCGGTGAATACGTCGAGCCCGAGGCGTTCACTGCGTCGGGAAGACGGACCGGCTCGCCCCAGCCGCCGTCCGCTCGCTCCACTCGCCAAAGATTCGAGCCTTCGCCCGGCTGTAACTTGCCGCCCATTGCGCCGTCGACGGGCCTCCCATTCGGAAGCCTCGGGCGGTTCGAAGCGAAAATCAGATAGGACCCGTCGGGCGCCATCGCGGGCTCCATGTCGATCCATCGGCCCGAGAATGATGCGATCTGCGGCGGAGACCAGCCATCCGGTTGCGTTCGCTGCGAGACCAGGATGAAAGACGCGGCCGCCGTGCTGCGACCGAAATACAGCGTACGTCCGTCCGGCGTGAACGCCGGCGCGGAATCGTGGGCGGCGCCCGAGATCCCTCCGGGCGAGAAGACCGTCGGCTTGGCCGCCGGCGGCGGCTGTGCCGCTGAGATTGCGAGGATGACGGCGAAGATCAAGGATCATCTCCAGTAGGACGAGAGGCCGATTGCGACGACGAAAGGCCGCGCCGTCGGCGGTGCGGAGCACCCCGCCGGACTGCAGCTTGACCAAGGATCGAGCGCGGTCATCGAAGGCATCGGCGCGTCGAACGATATCGATCCAGTGCGGAGGCTGCATCAGGGGAGATCGATCGACATGAGGACGAACCGAACGCCGAGGCGCCGATGAGCGCCACGCCGGTCACGTTCGCAAGTCCATCGCGACCGACGAGGGCGGCATCGGCACGTGCGCTCGCAAGACCCAGAACGCGCTCGCGAGTCAAGCGGCACGAAGACGCTCCGGCGAGAATTTGGTGACCGACCGAGCACCTTGCCGGCCGGCCTACGGCTCGATGCACGGTAGCGCGAGAGGCGCCGCCACGATCGTTCGGGCCGGGTCTTCGGAGGCGCAAAGCGCGCCGACTCGCTTTGCATTTTTCGCCCCGCCGATGTACGCGGGCTGCGCGGTCGCCGCTCTCGCGGGCTCGTGGACGCAGGCGGCGATTCCCGACGTCGCCGAGCCGATACGCCGCCGAGCACCTGCAACGCATGGTCATTCCGACGGCGAAGTCACCGCGGCTCGCCGAGCGGTGTCGCTGTGAAGCCGGAGTACAGGAGCTGTCCCGACGCCGGAAGCGCTGCTCGCGACGTCGACGCGGGCATGTTCGGGTCCGATCGCGGGCTACCGTCGGCGCCAATTGACTTCGACGATCCGCCAGCCGCCCGCGAGCCGATCGATCCGGGTCAGGGACAACGGGTCGACGACGAATCGCAACGCCGCCTCGGGCGCGAGATCGAGCGCGATCGACAATATCGCGCGGATCGTTCCGGAGTGGACGACCAGGATCGAATGGCCCGAGGGTAGCGCTTCGATGCCCGCTCGCGCTCGTGCGATCTGTCCGACGAAGCTTTCGCCGCCGAACACCGCGTTCTCGGCGGGCGCGCGCCAGAATTCACGGTACGCTTCGCCCTGCTCGGCCGCGAGTTCGTCGTGGCGCCGGCCCGTCCACGCTCCGAAGTCCTGCTCGCGGAACGCGGCGAGCTCGGCGGCATTCAAGCCGAGCGCCCGCGCGGTTTCCACGGTGCGCCGCGCCGGGCTGCACACGGCATGGCTCACCGCCGGCAGCCTGGCCTTCAGCGCGGCGAACGCGGCGACGTCTCGAAGATCGGCCGGCGCGTCCGGCCCGTGGATGATTCCCTTCGCGCCGGCGACCGGCGCATGACGGATCAACCACAAGCTCGCGTCACTCATACGGGCGGACCGGCGGTCGCTATCCGCGTGATTTTATCAATGCACGGATGCGACGAGGACGAGAATCGCCGTCTCGCTCAGCTGTTCGGTGGCGCCCAATACGTCTCCGGTCAGGCCGCCGATTTGCCGGCGCGCGAGCCATACCATCCCGATCGCGCACGCAGCCGTCACGAGGACGGCGCCGAGCGCGAGCCTCAACGGAAACGTGACGAGCACGACGCCCATGCCGAGCGCGACGGCCGTCGCCACCGTCGTGGAACTCGGCCGGCCCGCGTTCGCCGCCAATCCGTCCTTCCGGGCGATCGCGGTGCTCATCGACATGCACGGCAAGACGGCCCGCGCCAGCGCGTGTGCGACAATCAGGCCGCGCACGGTGGCCTCGCCTCGGCACGCGGCCACGGCCGAGAGCTTGGTCACGAACGTGACGATCAAGATCAGTGCACCGTACGTTCCGAGCCGGCTGTCGCGCATGATCTCGAGCTTTCTCGCCCGATCCGTACCGCCGCCGAAGCCGTCGGCGACGTCGGCGAGACCGTCTTCGTGCAATCCGCCGGTGAGGAGTGCGCCCGCCCCCAAAGCCATGGCAGCGGCGGCGAGGTCCGGCACACCGGCCGCGCGCAGGCCGATGCACAGCGCTGCGATGAGCGCGCCGATCGCTGCGCCGACCAAAGGAAAGAGTCGAGTGGCGCGCGCGAAGTCGGGCGGCGTCGGGCCGTGCGGATGAGGCATCGGGAGGCGCGTCAAGAACGCCACCGAGGTTCGAAGGTCCGCGGCCCAGCTATTCATTCGTCCGAAGGAAATCGCCGTCGTGTCCAGGGGTACGCGTGTGCATTTCGAAAGTCTAGACGAGGTTGAAGCCTTCTGCCGCGATCTGCCGGAAGGCGATCCGCGCACCGCGGCAGCCGCCGCGGAACGACAGCAGAAGCTGACGAAGCCGCCCGGTAGCCTCGGGCGCTTGGAGGAACTCGCCATCTGGATGGCGCGTTGGCAGGGGCGCGAGATACCCCGCCTCGACCGAGTCACGATCTGCGTGTTCGCCGGCAACCACGGCGTGGCGGCGCGCGGCGTCTCGGCGTATCCCTCTGCAGTGACGGAGCAGATGGTCGCGAACTTCGAGGCGGGCGGCGCTGCCGTCAATCAGATCGCGCGGGTCGCGGGCGCCGAGCTTCGCGTCGCCGCGATCGAGCTCGACCGCCCGACCCGCGACTTCGCACGTGCGCCGGCGATGGATCCGGACGAATTCCTCGACGCGATGAACATCGGATGCCGCAACGTCCCGACCGACAGCGATCTGCTCGCCGTCGGCGAGATGGGGATCGGCAACACCACGACGGCAGCGGCGCTTTGCGCCGCATTGCTCGGCGGCGGTGCGTCGCGCTGGGCGGGCCGCGGGACGGGCATCGACGATGCCGGCCTCGCGCGCAAGATCGCGGTGATCGAGGCGGCGCTCGATCTGCACGGTGCATCGCTCGGCGATCCGCTGGCTGCAGCGGCGGCTCTCGGAGGACGCGAGCTGGCTGCGATCGCCGGCGCGGTGCTGGCCGCGCGGCGGCATCGAATTCCCGTGCTGCTCGACGGCTTCGTCGCGACCGCCGCCGTGCTTCCGCTGGCGTGCATCGACTCGAGCGTGTTGGATCATTGTCGAAGCGCCCACGTCTCCGCCGAGGGCGCTCACGCGGCATTGCTCGCCGAACTCGGCCTGGATCCTTTGCTCGACCTGAAGATGCGTCTCGGCGAGGCTTCGGGCGCCGGTACGGCCGTCCTGCTGGTCCGCGCAGCGCTCGCCTGCCATGCCGGCATGGCGACGTTCGCTCAAGCCCGGATCGCCACCGCGAGCCACTGACGACGCTGCAGCGTCGGCACGCGGGCACGTTTCGCGGCCGCGCACGTGTTCACCATCGCTTCCGCCCGAAGATCGGCCCTGTTCGGTCCGGCACGGCGGACGGCCGAGCACATCCGCCGGCCGTCGTCGCAAGGCATCCGCGCAAGAAGCACCGACCGGCGCGCACGCCGCGCACGGGCCATCGCTCATCGACAAGCGATCGGCTTAGCGCCCCAAGCGAACTGAGCGTCAATCGCGTCGCTGAACGTAACGCGTCCGGCAAGCAGGCTTCGGAACTGCCGTTCAGTCCCGCGCGTGCTTCATCGCGGAGACGCGTGCGGCCGCGAAAACGACGTTTAAAAAGCGGGGCATCGCGTCGCCCGCATTGATTGCGCAAGCGATGCCAGGGCGGAGGCGACGGTATTTGCGTCCGGTGCGATGCCGTCGCCCGCCACGGCGGGCCTTCGAGTACACATCGAGGCCGCCTGCGCGCAGCGCGAGATTTTCCAACGGCGAGACGGCCGCCGCAGCCGTCGTTTCCGACAGGACAGTGACATGAGCACGAAGAAGACCTCGGGTCCGCGTTCCCGCAAGAGCAACGCCGAAAGATCCGCCGCGCGAAACACCGACAGCGCGCCGAGCGCGCCGCCGCAGTCGCCGACGGATCGCGCGACGGCTCACGTCGCCGGCACGAATGCGACCGCGGCCGCGATTCCGTTCAACGCGAACAAGGCCGACGAATATTCCGATTCCGCCGACGTGCAGTCCGGCGAAGGCGGACACGTCGCCGCGCCACCGATCGTGACGGGCAGCACGCTGTCGGAGGCGAACGAGTCGCGCAAGACCGGTCCGGCGGCCGCGCTCGGCGACAACCCGGCGAGCGGACCGCTGACGCGCGTGCGCGTCAGCTCCGACGGGCAGCGGCTGACGACGAACCAAGGCGTGCTCGTCGCCGACAACCAGAATTCGTTGAAGGCCGGCCTGCGCGGCCCCGCGCTGCTCAAGGACTTCATCCTCCGCGAGAAGATCACGCACTTCGACCACGAACGCATTCCGGAGCGGATCGTGCACGCGCGCGGCAGCGGCGCGCACGGCTTCTTCGAAGCCTACGAATCGCTCGCGGAGCTGACGCGCGCCGCGCCGTTCCAGCAGAAGGGCAAGCGCACGCCGGTGTTCGTGCGCTTCTCGACGGTCGCCGGCGAGCGCGGCTCCAAGGACACCGCGCGCGACGTGCGCGGCTTCGCGGTCAAGTTCTACACCGAGGACGGAAACTGGGATCTCGTCGGCAACAACATCCCGGTGTTCTTCATCCAGGACGCGATGAAATTCCCGGACCTGATCCACGCGGTCAAGCCGGAACCGCACCACGCGATGCCGCAAGCGGCGTCCGCGCACGACACGTTCTGGGACTTCGCGTCGCTGATGCCGGAGTCGACGCACATGCTGCTGTGGCAGATGTCCGATCGCGCGATTCCGCGCAGCTACCGCATGATGCAAGGCTTCGGCGTCCACACGTTCCGTTTCGTCGACGCGCGCGGCGAATCCGTGCTGGTCAAGTTCCACTGGTCGCCGCGGCTCGGCACGCATTCGCTGGTGTGGGACGAGGCGGTCAAGATCTCCGGCTGCGATCCCGACTATCACCGCCGCGATCTGTGGGAAGCGATCGAAGCCGGCGAATACCCCGAATGGGAGCTCGGCGTGCAGGTCTTCAGCGAAGAGCAAGCCGAAGGGCTCAGCTTCGACGTGCTCGACGCGACCAAGATCGTGCCCGAGGAGCTCGTACCGGTGCGTCCGATCGGCCGGCTCGTGCTCGACCGCAACCCGGACAACTTCTTCGCCGAGACCGAGCAGGTCGCGTTCTGCACCGCGCACGTGATCCCCGGCATCGACTTCACGAACGACCCGCTGCTCGCCGGGCGCATCCATTCCTATGTCGACACGCAGATCTCGCGTCTCGGCGGACCGAACTTCCACGAGCTGCCGATCAACGCACCGATCGCGCCGGTGCACAACAACCAGCGCGACGGCATGCACCGGCAGGCGATCGCGCGCGGCCGCGTCGCCTACGAGCCGAACTCGCTCGCCGGCGGCTGCCCGTTCCAAGCCGGCGCCGCGGGCTTCGTCGCGTTCCCGGAGCCGGTCGCGCAGGACGAGCTGCGCGGCAAGCCGGCCAAGTTCGCCGAGCACTTCAACCAGGCGACGCTGTTCTTCGAGAGCCAGACGCCGGCCGAGAAGGCGCACATCATCGCCGCGTTCCGGTTCGAGCTCAGCAAGGTCACCGTGCCGGCGATCCGCACGCGCGTGCTGTCGATGCTCGCGAACGTGTCCGAGGAGCTCGTCGCCGGCGTCGCCGGCGGTCTCGGCGTGCCGGTGCCGGAGCCGATGCCGCGCGCGCTCGACGACGTGCCGGCGCCGGAGGTCACCGCGTCGCCGGCGCTGTCGCTGATGGCGCGGCCCGGCGAGCTCGGCGTGCGCACGCGCAAGATCGCGATCATGGTCGCCGACGGTTGCGACGGCGCGCAGGTCGCGGCGCTGCAGCAGGCGCTGCTCGCGGAAGGCGCGATCGGCCGCCTCGTCGGTCCGCGAGTCGGACCGCTCGTCACCGCCGGCGGCGACGAGCTCGACGCGGACGCGTCGTTCGAGAACGAGCCCGGCGTGCTGTTCGACGGCCTCGTCGTTCCCGGCGGGCGCGCGAGCGCGCGGACGCTCGCGGCCGACGGCCGGCTGATCGAGCACGTCAAGGATCAGTACCGGCACGGCAAGACGCTGCTGTTCGTCGGCGAAGCACGGGCGATCCTCGAGGCCTGCGGCATCGCGGCCGACGCAGACGATCCGGGCCTGCTCGTCGCGGCGCGGTTCACTCCGCGCACGCCCGCGGCGTTCGTCCAGGCGCTGAGCCGTCACCGCCATCCGGAACGCGAAACCGACCCGCCGAGGATCTGACCGGCACGGCCCGCGCGCGAACGCCGCGCGCGGCCGGATCGGCATCAGCGCTCGGGCCGCCCCTGGGCGGCACCACGGGTGCGCCGCGCGCTGAG
>DASWOS010000069.1:0-19623 GCA_036398645.1 Dokdonella sp.
AACACCGCGAGCAGTACGATCCGGTTGACCGTGTCCTGGAACAGGCCGACGACGCCGGCGGCGACGAAGGCGGTGACGAGGTTCAGCTGCAGCCACGGATGGCGGAAGCGCAGCGCGCGCCGCCACGGCGTCATCAGGCGCTCCTCCTTCTCGACGCCGACCATCGCGCCGGCCTGCGCGCTGATCTCGAACGCCTGCTCCTCGAACAGCACCGCGCCGCGTACCGCGCCGACGAGGCGGCCGGCCGCGTCGCAGACCGGATAGACCGGGTAGTGGCGGCGCACGACCTCGCGCATCGCGTCGAGCACCGCGGCGTCGGGCCGCAGCGAGAACGGCCGCGCGACCATGATCTCCGCGAGCGTCTGCCGCGGCTCGGCGAACGCGAGCTCGCGGAACGCGACGACGCCGCCGAGGCAGCCGCCGGCGTCGACGACGAACACGTAGGTGACGAGCGTGTGCGAGACGAGCGGGCGCAGCCGCGCGAGCACGTCGGCGACCGTCGCATCGGCCGCGAACGCGGCCGGCGCCGGCTCCATCAGCCTGCCGACCGTGCCGTCGGGCCAGTGCTGCGCGGCGAGCCACGGACCGTTCTCGCCCTGACCGGAGGCGAGCGCGATCTGCCGGCGTCGCTCCGCGCCGAAGCGATCGAGGATCGCGACCGCGCGGCCGGGGCCGAGCGGCTCGAGCAGCTTCGCGACCTCGGCGTCCGGCAGCGCCGCGAGACGCGCGACCGCGTCGTCAGCGTCGAGGCTGCGCAGTTCGTCGACCGTCACCGCATCGGCGTGCATGGGTCCCCTCCGCCCGGGTCGCACGCCGCCATCGTACAGGCTCGCAGCGACGCCCGCGCGCCGGCTCGGCCGCCGGCGCCCTGGCGGCCTGTTCATTGCCTCTTTAGGCACGCGGCCGGATCATGGCGGCTGCGAACATTCATGACGGAGCCGCGAAGATGAACCTTCGATTTGCACCGGTCGCGCTCGTCGGAGCGACCCTCGTTTCCGTAGCCGGCTGCGTCGCCACGCCGCCGCGCACGACCTACAGCTACGACGACAACTACTACCAGCGCCGCGCCGTCTACGACTGCGCGCACCGCTGCGGCGTCGTCCGCGACGTCGACCGCGTCTACGTGCGCGACAACGCGACGACCGGCGGCGGCGCCGTGCTCGGCGCGATCATCGGCGGCGTGCTCGGCAGCACGATCGGCAAGGGCGACGGCCGCACGGCCGCGACGGTCGGCGGCGCGGTCGCCGGCGGCTTCGCCGGCAACGCGGTCGAGCGCAACAGCAACGAGGGCGGCGGCCGCGAAGCGTGGCAATTCCACGTGAAGCTCGACGACGGGCGCTGGGCGACCGTCACGCAATGGGACAGCGGCGGCCTGCGTCCGGGCGACCGCGTTATGATCCGCGACAATCGCCTGATGCTGCTGCGCTGAGCGTCGCTCGGACGTTCGGCTTCGGAACGGCGGGAGGAAGCTCCCGCCGTTCTTTTTTTGCGTTTTGGATTTTTTCGCAGCCGCGCTCGCGTAGGCCGCTTAGTTGATCCGGTAGAAGTTGTGCGCGCCGATCGTCGCCAGCGGCGGGCCCTTGATCCAGTCCGGCGACGCGGAATCCGCCGCGACGAAGTGGTCCGCGTTCGGCACGACGAAGCGGCGCTGATCGCGTGGCAGCGCCCAGATCGCGAGCGCGCGCTCGGCGACGGCCCACGCCGTGCGCCACGCCGCGGGATTCGCGATCACGTAGTTCGCGTTCGTCGTCGTCGTCGCGAACTGACCGCGCGCGCGCACGACGTCGCAGACGCTGTCGCCCCAGCGGCCGCTCTCGCGCCGGCGCAGCGCGACCTCGGCGACGGCCATCTGGCCGACCGGCGATTCGCTGCGCGCTTCGAGATAGACCGTCGTGGCGAGGCAGAGCTGGTCGGCGGCCGGTTGCGGCACGACGGAGGCCAGCCAGAGCAGGAACGCTAGTTTCATCTTCACCTCTCGCTGCACGCGGCGCGACTCGGACGGGCAGAGGCCGCATCCGGATCGGTCACGCCGCGCGTCAGCGCGCCGGCGTGATTCGCCGCTCGTTAAAACCGCGGAACGCGCGCGCAATCCGCGCCGTCCGCAATGCGCTGGTCGCGTCTGCCACCCCGGCAGTCGTTCCAGCTCGACCGGTATTCGGTCGTCTTCGTTCGCGGTCGGTACCGCGTCGGCGACCGCTGCGCTCGACGGCGCGATCGCGTTCGAATTCGGTGTCGAGACCCGGCCGGTTCGGCCGAGCGCGAGGGAGAGTACGCGAAGCCGTACGCGAATGTCTTCGTTTTCGCGTCCGCTGTTCAGCTTATCCTAAGCATGCCTCGGGACGAATTCCGGGCCGGATGTTAAATAAAAATTAGTATACGTTGGGTGCAAGTACCCAAATCTACTCGACGCGCCCGCGCGCGACGATCTCCGCGTCGTCGCCGATCACGAGACGCGGCGCGTCCGCGGCGGCGGCGTCGAGCACCGCGAGCGCGACGCCTTCGCCGTGTCCGTCGTGCGCGGCATACAGCACGCGTCCGGCCGTGCGGCCGGCCTCGGCGAGGATCGGCGCGGCCGGCTCCGGCGCGCGGCCGCGGATGCGCAGCCGATGCAGGTGCCGCTTGTTGCCGCCGCGGAAGTGCAGCCGAGCGGCGATCTCCTGTCCCGGATAGCAGCCCTTGTCGAAGCGGATCGCGTCGATGCGCTCGAGCGCGAGCGCCTGCGGCACGAACTCCGCCGCGAGTGCGGGCGCGAGCAGCGGCAGGCCGGCGGCGACGTCCTCGCGCCGCCAGCGCTCGAGCTCGTCGTGCGCGGTCGCGATCGCGGCGCGCTCGGCCGGACCGATCCGGGCCGCGCGCGGCGCGGCGCCCGGCTGGCGCAGCACGAAGCCGTCCGCATCGCCGGCGAGCGTCGATGCGTGCGGAACCTCGCCGGTCCAGCGCGCGAGCGACCAGTCGCTCGTCGCCGCGAGCTCGACCTTCGCGCGCAACACGAAGCGCCGCAGCGCCTCGTGCATCGACGCGGCGCCGCCGAGCGGCAGCCACGCGAGCAGGCGCTCCGGCGCGACGCGCAGCAGCGCGAACACGTGGCGCGCGCGGCCTTGCGCGTCGAGCCATGCGCTCCATTGCCAGCGGCCGACCTCGAGCGCGGCGACGTCGCTCGTGAATTGCGCGTGCGTGAACGCGATCGCGTCGGCTCCGGACAGCGTCAGCACCTCGGCGGCGCCGAGCGCGATGGCGTTCATTGCGGCGACTCCCGTGGCGGTGCGCGGCCCGCAGTGTAGTCCGCGGCGGAGGATTCGAGGTTGTCTAGTTCACGCCGGAGGTTTACCCTTCGCGCCGCGCGGCGCCCATGATCGAAACCGAACCCACCGACGAGCAGCATTCCGCGCCGGAGCCGAAGCGCGAACCCGGCGCTTCGCCGTCGGCGCCGCCGCGCGAGATCGGCGGCCGCAGCGACGGCCTCGACCCGACGCGCTACGGAGACTGGGAGAAGAACGGACGCTGCATCGATTTCTGATGCGGCGTCGGCGCGCCCGGACGAGGGCCGGAACTTAAGGAGCGAGCAGGATCGAAGCCATGCCAGCCACGACGCGTCCTCTGTCCCCGCATCTTTCGGTGTACCGCTGGCAGATCCAGATGGTCACCTCGCTGCTGCACCGCGCGACCGGCATCGCGCTCGCGGCCGGCACGATCCTGCTCTGCGTACTGCTGCTCGCGCTCGCCGCCGGCGCCGACGCATACGCGCGCGTGCAGGCGTTCTGCGCGTCGTGGCTCGGCCTCGTGCTGCTGTTCGGCTGGAGCTGGTCGTTCGCGTTCCACCTGCTGAACGGCGTGCGCCATCTCGCTCAGGACGTCGGCCTCGGTTATGCGCCGGCGCAGTTCGTCCGCAACGGCTGGGTCGCCGCGATCGGCAGCCTCGCGCTGACCGCGCTGATCTGGGCCTGCGCGCTCGCGCGCGGAGGTGCCGCGTGAGCCGAGAGCTGCGCACTCCGCTGAAGCGCGCGCTCGGGCTCGGCTCGGCGCGCCACGGCGTGCGTCATTTCCTGCTCCAGCGCACGACCGCGCTCGCGCTGATCGCGCTCGGCCTCTGGTTCGCGTGGATCGCGCTGCGGCTGCCGCAGCTCGACTACGCCGGCGCGCGCGCGCTCGTCGCCGCGCCGCTGAACGCTGTGCTGATGATCTCGTTCGCGGTCGCCGCGTTCTGGCACGCGCAGCTCGGCCTGCAGGTCGTCGTCGAGGACTACGTGCACACGCGCTGGCTCGAGTTCGCGCTGCAGATCGCGATCCGCTTCCTCTGTTTCCTCGGCGCCGCGGCCTGCGTGCTCGCGGTGATCCGCATCGCGCTCGGACACTGACCCGAATGGAAAGCTACAAGATTCAAGAGCACCGGTTCGACGTCGTCGTCGTCGGCGCCGGCGGCGCCGGCCTGCGCGCGACGTTCGGCCTCGCCGAGAAGGGGCTGTCGACCGCCTGCGTGACGAAGGTGTTCCCGACGCGCTCGCACACGGTCGCCGCCCAGGGCGGCATCTCCGCCGCGCTCGGCAACATGGGCGAGGACGACTGGCGCTTCCATTTCTACGACACGATCAAGGGGTCGGACTGGCTCGGCGACCAGGACGCGATCGAGTACATGTGCAAGAACGCGCCGGCCGCGGTCATCGAGCTCGAGCACTACGGCGTGCCGTTCTCGCGCACCGAGGACGGGCGCATCTACCAGCGTCCGTTCGGCGGCATGACGACGCACTACGGCCAGGGCACCGCGCAGCGCACCTGCGCCGCGGCGGACCGCACCGGCCACGCGATGCTGCACACGCTGTATCAGCAGTCGCTGAAGCACGACGCGCGCTTCTTCGTCGAGTACTTCGCGCTGGACCTGATCTTCGACGCCGAGGGCGCCTGCCGCGGCGTGCTCGCGCTCGACATGGCCGAGGGCACGCTGCACCTGTTCCGCGCGCACGGCGTCGTGCTCGCGACCGGCGGCTACGGCCGCGCGTACTTCAGCGCGACCTCGGCGCACACCTGCACCGGCGACGGCGGCGGGCTCGTGTTGCGCGCCGGCCTGCCGATGCAGGACATGGAGTTCGTGCAGTTCCATCCGACCGGCATCTACGGCGCCGGCTGCCTGATCACCGAAGGCGTGCGCGGCGAGGGCGGCTACCTGACCAACGCCGAGGGCGAGCGCTTCATGGAGCGCTACGCGCCGAACGCGAAGGATCTCGCCTCGCGCGACGTGGTCAGCCGCTCGATGACCATCGAGATCCGCGAAGGCCGCGGCGTCGGCGAGCACAAGGACCACATCTTCCTGAACCTGATGCACCTCGGGCCCGAGGTCATCCACGAGAAGCTGCCCGGCATCGCGGAATCCGCGCGGATCTTCGCCGGCGTCGACGTGACCAAGCAGCCGATCCCGGTGCTGCCGACCGTGCACTACAACATGGGCGGCGTGCCGACGAACTATCACGGCGAGGTCGTGCGCAAGGTCGACGACGACCCCGACGCGGTCGTGCCGGGCCTCTACGCGATCGGCGAGGCCGCCTGCGTCTCCGTGCACGGCGCGAACCGGCTCGGCTCGAACTCGCTGCTCGACCTCGTCGTGTTCGGCCGCGCGGTCGCCGACCGTTGCGCCGAGACGATCCGGCCCGGGCAGCCGCACGCGACGCTGCCGGCGTCGGCCTGCGACGAGGCGCTCGCGCGGCTCGACCGGCTGCGCCACGCGAGCGGCGCGACGCCGACGGCCGAGATCCGCCTGAACATGCAGCGCACGATGCAGTCCGACGCGGCCGTGTTCCGCACCGCGAAGACGCTGCAGGAAGGCTGCGCGAAGATGGCGCAGATCTTCGCCTCGTTCGAGGACGTGCGCGTCAGCGACCGCTCGCTGGTGTGGAACTCGGACCTGATCGAGACCTACGAGCTGAACAATCTGCTCTACAACGCGGTCGCGACGATCAACTCGGCCGAGCAGCGCCACGAGAGCCGCGGCGCGCACGCGCGCGAGGATTTTCCCGATCGCGACGACGTCGACTGGCAGAAGCACACGCTGGTCAGCGTCGACGCGAGCGGCCGCTGCTCGTTCGACTTCCGCCCGGTGCACATGTTCACGCTGACGAAGGACGTCGAGCCGGTGCCGCCGAAGAAGCGGGTGTACTGACCGCCGTGCAGCGGCGAACGCGGCGCGGCGCGACCGTGCGGCCGCCGCGGCGATACCGGGCAGCGTTCCCGGAGCGACACGCCGGAGCCGGACGCGCGCTCGCGCGGGACGGCATCGGAACCGAATCGGGCGTTATCGCGCGGCGACGCGCGCCACACATCCAAAGGCGAGGCGAACGTGGCTGAATTCACGCTACCGAAGAACTCGAAGATCGGGCCGGGCCGGCATTTCCCGGCCAAGCCCGACGCGAAGAACGTGCGCACGTTCCGCGTCTATCGCTGGAATCCCGACGACGGCTCGAATCCGCGCGTCGACAGCTACGAGGTCGATCTCGCCAGCTGCGGACCGATGGTTCTCGACGCGCTGATCAAGATCAAGAACGAGATCGACCCGACGCTGACGTTCCGGCGCTCGTGCCGCGAGGGCATCTGCGGCTCGTGCGCGATGAACATCGGCGGCACGAACACGCTCGCTTGCACGAAGGCGATCGAGGACTGCCCGGCCGGCGACGTCAAGATCTACCCGCTGCCGCACATGCAGGTCGTCAAGGACCTCGTGCCGGACCTGACGCACTTCTACGCGCAGTACGCGTCGATCAAGCCGTGGATCCGTACCGAGACGCCGCCGCCGCCGGACCGCGAGCGGCTGCAGTCGAAGGACGATCGCGCGAAGCTCGACGGCTACTACGAATGCATCCTCTGCGCGTGCTGCTCGACCGCGTGCCCGAGCTACTGGTGGAACAGCGAGCGCTATCTCGGCCCGGCGATCCTGCTGCAGGCGTACCGCTGGATCGCCGACTCGCGCGACGAGGACACCGGCGCGCGCCTCGACGACCTCGAGGATCCGTTCAAGCTGTACCGCTGCCACACGATCATGAACTGCGCGCGGACCTGCCCGAAGGGGCTGAATCCGGCCAAGGCGATCGCCGAAATCAAGAAGCTGATCGTCGAACGGCAGTCCTGAGGCGCCACGTGAGCGACGCGCCGTCGCTGCGACGCCTGCGTTGGCGCTGCCGCCGCGGCACGCGCGAGCTCGACCTGCTGCTCGAATGGTGGCTCGACGAGCGTTATCCGCACGCCGACGCGGCACGCCGCGCCGCGTTCGCGGAGCTGCTCGAGCTGCAGGATCCGGAGCTCTGGAGCCGCCTCGCCGGCGCCGTAGCCGCCGAGCCGCGCTTCGCCGCGATCGTCGATGAGATCCGCGCCCGCCGTCGCGTTTGACTACCGCCCGTCGCGCTGGGTCGCGGCCGGCGCCGCCGCGGTCGTCGCGCTCGCCGCGCTCGCGCCGTGGCTGAGCGCGTCGCCGGCCGCCGCGCGCGTCGGCGTCTCGCTGCTCGCGCTCGCCGCCGGCGCCGCGGCGCTCGGCCGCTACCTGCGGCCGCGTTTCGTCCGCGTCGCCTGCCGCGCGGCGCAATGGACGCTGGTCGACGCGGCCGGCGCCGAGCACGCGGTGGTGCTCGAGTCGCAGGCGCGGCTCGGCGCATTGATCGCGCTCGGCTTCCGCCACGGAGCGCGCGCGCGCTTCCGCGTCGTGCTCGCGCCGGACAACCTCGACGCGGAGACGCGGCGTCGACTCGTGCTGCTGCTCGCGCGCGGCGAATTCCTACGTGCGCCGTAGCCGGCGTCGCTTGCCGGCGCCCGGCGCTTGCGGCACTCTCGCCGCCGGTCGCGGCCCGAAACCGCGTTCCGCCGCGTGAAGGATCGCCGCCGCATGTTCCGTCCTCTCGAAGTCTTCATCGGTCTGCGCTACACGCGCGCGAAGCGGCGCAACCACTTCATCTCGTTCATCTCGCTGGTCTCGATCTTCGGCATCGCGGTCGGCGTGACCGCGCTGATCACGGTGATCTCGGTCATGAACGGCTTCGACACGGAGCTGCGCGACCGCATTCTCGGCATGGTCTCGCACGCGACGATCGAAGGCGTCGACGGCACGGTGCGCGACTGGCCCGAGGCGCTGAAGATCGCCGACGCGACGCCGCACGTGGTCGGCGCGGCGCCGTACGTCGAGGGCCAGGCGATGCTGCAGGGCTCGCGCGTGGCCGGCGCGGTGATCCGCGGCGTCGTGCCGGCGCTCGAGGCGAAGGTGTCGGACATCGGCGCACGCATCGTCGAAGGCGGCCTCGACCGTCTGCAGCCCGGGCAGTGGGGCATCGTGCTCGGCAAGGAGCTCGCGATGACGCTCGGCGTCGGCCTCGGCGACCGCGTCACGGTGTTCGCGCCGGAGTTCAGCGTGACGCCGATCGGCGTGCTGCCGCGGCCGCGGCGCTTCACCGTCGTCGGCGTGTTCGAGGCCGGCATGCAGGAGTACGACTCCGGCCTCGCGTTCGTGCAGATGCAGGACGCGCAGGCGCTGTACCGGCTCGACGGCCCGAACGGCATCCGCCTGAAGCTCGACGACATGTTCCGCGCGTACGCGGTCGGGCGCGAGCTCGGCCACGCGCTCGGCGACCGGCTCGGCGCCGAGTACTACCGCGTCACCGACTGGATGCAGGGCCACAGCAACTTCTTCAAGGCCGTCGACACCGAGAAGAAGGTCATGTTCCTGATCCTCTCGCTGATCGTCGCGGTCGCCGCGTTCAACCTCGTCTCGACGCTGGTCATGCTCGTGCAGGACAAACAGGCCGACATCGCGATCCTGCGCACGCTCGGGCAGAGCCCGGCCAGCGTCATGGGCACGTTCATGGTGCAGGGCGTGCTGGTCGGCTCGCTCGGCATCGCGCTCGGCGTGACGTTCGGCGTGCTGCTCGCGCTGAACCTGACCACGATCGTGCACTGGGTCGAGCGCACGTTCCACGTGACGTTCCTGTCGCCGGACGTCTACTACATCAGCGAGCTGCCGAGCGATCTGCGCTGGCACGACGTCGCCTGGATCACGGTGACCGCGTTCGCGTTCTGCCTGCTCGCGACGCTGTACCCGGCGCGGCGCGCGGCGAAGACCGAGCCGGCGGCGGCACTGCGCTATGAATAGGCGCGAGCGCAGCAGCGCGGCTGCCGCGGCGGCGGAGCGTCTCGGCGTGCGCGGCGTGCGGGCCTCGCCGGTGCCGCGCACGACCGGAGTACGCCGATGAGCGACGTCGTCCTCAGCGCCGCGCGCGTCGCCAAGACGTACCGCGAAGGCCGGTTGCGCACCGACGTCCTGCGCAGCGTGACGCTCGACGTGCGGCGCGGCGAGACCGTCGCGATCGTCAGCGCGTCCGGCACCGGCAAGAGCACGCTGCTGCACATCCTCGGGGGGCTCGACGCGCCGAGCGCGGGCGAGGTCGTCGTCGAAGGCCGCGCGATGTCGCGCCTGTCCGACCGCGCGCGCGGCGAGCTGCGCAATCGCTCGCTCGGGTTCATCTATCAGTTCCATCACCTGCTGCCGGAGTTCACCGCGCTCGAGAACGTCGGCATGCCGCTCCTGATCCGCGGCGTCGCGGTCGACGAGGCGCGCGAGGCCGCGGCCGCGCTGCTGCGTCGCGTCGGTCTCGGCGCACGCCTCGAGCACAAGCCCGGCGAGCTGTCCGGCGGCGAGCGTCAGCGCTGCGCGGTCGCGCGCGCGCTGGTCACGCGGCCGGCCTGCGTGCTCGGCGACGAGCCGACCGGCAACCTCGACCAGAAGAACGCGGCGCAGGTCTACGAGCTGATGCTCGAGCTGAACCGCGAGATCGGCACCGCGCTCGTGCTCGTCACGCACGATCCGCGCCTCGCCGCGCGCGCCGAGCGCGTGCTCGAGCTGTCCGACGGCATGCTCGTCGGCGCCGCGCCGGCCGCGCCCGTGGCGTAGCGCGGCGCGGCGCGCGGCGCCGCGAAGAACGACGGATTCGGCCGGCGCGGAACGCCGGCGACGAGGAGCACGATGCGCACGGAGCGCGCCCGGTCCGACCCGAACGTGCCGCTGCTCGGCGCCGCCGCCGCGATCGCGGCGCTCGCCGGCGCGCTCGCGGTGCACGCGCTCGTGCAGCTGCCGCCGCGCGGCGTCGACCTCGCGCTGGCGCTGGCCGGCGCGCTGCTGTCGACGCGGCCGCGCGCGCTGCGCCTCGCCGGCTGCGCGCTGCTCGGCTTTGCCTGGTGCGCGCTGCGCGCGGACCTCGCGCTCGAGCAGCGCCTGCCGCGCGCGCTCGAGGGCCGCGATTTCGAGGTGACCGGCGTCGTCGACGAGCTGCCGCTCGCGCGCGCCGACGCGACGCGCTTCACGCTGCGCGTCGAGCACGCCGAGCTCGACGGCACGCCGGTCGCGCTGCGCGGCCGCGTGCGCGTCTCGTGGTACGACGACGCGCCCGACGATCTCGACGCGTGCAGCCGCTGGCACCTGCGCCTGCGTCTGCGCCGGCCGCGCGGGCTGGTCAACCGCGGCGGCTTCGATGCGGAGCGGCAGGCGCTCGAGCGCGGCATCGCCGCGGTCGGCTACGTGCGCGCGGCGGCGACGAACCGGCGCGACGGCGCGCGCGCGGTCTGCGTCGACCGGCTGCGCGAGCGCCTCTCCGACGGCATCGCCGCGCGTGTCGCCGACGCGCACGACGCGGCGCTGCTGCGCGCGTTCGCGGTCGGCGACACGCGCGGGCTCGCCGCCGGCGACTGGGACGTCGCGCGCGCGAACGGCATTCCGCACCTGATCGCGATCTCCGGCTTCCACGTCGGCGTCGCCGCCGCGTTCGGCGCGCTGCTGGTGCAGGCGCTCTGGCGCGTCCGCCCGCGCCTCGGCCTGCGCGTGCCGTTTCCGGTCGCGCAAGCGCCGGCCGCGCTCGCGGTCGCGGCACTGTACGGCCTGCTCGCCGGCGGCAGCCTGCCGACCGCGCGCACGGTCGCGATGATCGCGGTCGTCGCGCTGACGCGCTTCGGCCGCCGCGCGAGCAGCGCACCGCACGCGCTCGCGCTCGCGCTGCTCGCGATCCTCTGCGTCGATCCGCTGGCGACGCTCGCGCCGGGCTTCTGGCTCTCGTTCGTCGGCGTCGCGTTCCTGATGCTCTGCCTCGCGCGCGGGCGCGGCCTGCTCGGCTTCGCGCGCGAGCTCGGCGTCGGTCAGCTCGTGATGACGGTGTCGCTGCTGCCGCTGACGATCGCGTTCTTCGGCGAGGCGTCGCTGGTCGGCGCGGTGTCGAACCTCGTCGCGGTGCCGCTGATCAGTTTCGTCGTCGTGCCGCTTTGCCTGCTCGGCGTGCTCGCGCTGATGGCCTGGCCCGTGCTCGCGACGCCGCCGCTCGTCGCCGCCGGCTGGGTCGCGCACGCGCAGTGGTGGCTGCTCGAGCGCATGGCGGAGTGGCCCGGCGCGCACTGGTACGCGCCGGAGGCCGCGCCGTGGGCGGTCGTGCTCGCGACGCTCGGCGCGGCGTGGGCGTTCCTGCCGCGCGGCGTACCGGCACGCGCGCTCGGCCTGCTGCTGTTCCTGCCGCTGCTCTGCCCGCAGCGCGCCGCGCCGGCCGACGGCGCATTCGTCGCCGAGATCGTCGACGTCGGCCAGGGCCTGTCGGTGCTGGTGCGCACGCGCACGCACGCGCTGCTGTTCGACGCCGGCGCACGCTATCCGTCCGAGTTCGATCTCGGCGCGGCCGCGGTGCTGCCGACGCTGCACGCGCTCGGCGTGCGCGGCCTCGACGTGCTCGTCGTCAGCCACGGCGACAACGACCACGCCGGCGGCGCGCCGGCCGTCGCGCGCGCGTACGCCGACGCGGCGCGCTATTCCGGCGAGCCGGAGCGGATGCCGTATGCGTCGGCGCAGTGCCGCGCCGGCCAGCGCTGGGTCTGGGACGCGGTCACGCTGCGCGTGCTGAGTCCGTCGGAGCGGCTGCTCGGCGCGGACGCGACGAGCGGCAACGACCGCTCCTGCGTCGTGCTCGTCGAGGGCCGCGGCGGCCGCCTGCTGCTGACCGGCGACGTCGCCGCGCGCGTCGAGCCGGCGATCGCGCAGGCGGTCGGCCCCGGCGCGCCGCTCGCGCTCGTCGTGCCGCACCACGGCAGCAAGACCTCGTCGAGCCCGGCGTTCGTCGCCGCGCTGCATCCGACGCTCGCGGTGATCTCGGCCGGCTGGCGCAACCGCTTCGGCCATCCGCACGCCGACGTCGTGCGTCGCTACGCGGCGGCCGGCGCGACGCTCGCGAACACGGCCGACGCCGGCGCGATCGAGATCGAGTTCCCGGCCGACGCGCCGCCGCGGCTCGGCGCGCGCGAGCGCGAGCGGCAGCGGCGCTATTGGCGCGAGTGAGCGCGCCGCCGCGTTCGCGACGTGCGTCGCGACGCCGTGCCGGCCCGGACGCGACGCCGGGCAGGTCGCGGCGAGCGCGCGGCACGGCTCCGCGGCTCGCCCCGAGCGCGCATTTCGCCGCGCATCGCCGCGTTTGCAACGGCTCGCACAGTCCGCGCCGGCGCCGCTGCTATCATGCGGCCGCTCGCAATGCATCGATAGGTGGGCCCGTGCTCGAAATCCTGACGGCCGGCGGCTGGGCGATCGTGCCGATCCTCGTCTGCTCGGCGGTCGCGCTCGCGATCATCCTCGAGCGCTGCTGGACGCTGCGGCGCAAGTCCGTCGTGCCGCCCGGCCTCGGCGACGAGGTGCGCGAATGGGCGCGCTCGCGCACGCTCGATCCGGAGCACGTCGAGGCGCTCCGCGCGAACTCGCCGCTCGGCGAGCTCTTCGCGGCCGCGCTGAGCGTGCGCAACCGCCCGCGCGAGATCATCAAGGAGCGCGTCGAGGACACCGGCCGCCACGTCGTGCACCGGCTCGAGCGCTTCTTGAGCACGCTCGGCACGATCGCGCTGATCTCGCCGCTGCTCGGCCTGCTCGGCACCGTGTTCGGCCTGATCCGCATGTTCTTCGCGGTCATGGTCAGCGGCGTCGGCGATCCGCTGAAGATGGCCGGCGGCATCGGCGAGGCGCTGGTCTGCACCGCCGCGGGCCTGTGCGTCGCGATCCCGGCCTACGTGTTCCACCGCTACTTCCGCAGCCGCGTCGCCGGCCTCGTCGTCGAAATGGAGCGCGAGGTGTTCCAGCTGACCGACGAGCTGACCGCGGGCGCCGAGGCGCCGGCCGCGGCGCCGGTGCGCGTCGCGCGCGCGGGCTAGCGCGGCGATGCGCATCGCTTCGGCCCGCCGCGAGGACGACTTCGAGATCAACGTGATCTCGCTGATCGACGTGCTGCTGACGCTGCTGATGTTCTTCGTGCTGACGACGACGTTCGTGCAGCACTCGCGCATGCAGGTCGCGCTGCCGCAGGCGGAGTCGTCGCAGCAGAGCGACGCGCGCGAGGACCTCGTCGTCGCGATCGACCGGGACGGCCGCTACTTCGTCGGCGGCGACGAGGTGCTGAACCCGGGCCTCGACTCGCTGAAGGAGGCGATCGCGCGCGCCGCCGGCGACGCGCGCGAGCGTCCGGTCACGCTGCGCGCCGACGCGATGACGCCGCACCAGGCCGTCGTCACCGCGATGGACGCGCTCGGCCAGCTCGGCTTCACGCACCTCTCGATCGCGACGACGGCGCCGGACGCGAAGCGCCGGTGAGCACCGCGGCGAATTCCGCGCGCGCGGCGTGGCGCGCCTATCGCCGGCTGCTCGGCTACACGCGGCGGCACTGGCCGATCGCGATCGTCGCGATCGTCGCGATGGCGGTCGACGCCGGCTGCATGGGCGCGTTCGCGCGCATGATCAAGCCGATGGTCGACCGGCTGTTCATCGCGCACGATCCGGTCTGGATCTTCTGGACGCCGATCGCGATCGTCGCGATCTTCCTCGTGCGCGGCGTCGCGATCTACGCGACCGACTACGGCATGGCCGCGATCGGCCGCGGCGTCGTGCAGCGGCTGCGCTGCGAGGTGTTCGACCACTACCTGCGGCTGCCGTCGGCGTTCTTCGACGCGGAGGCGTCCGGACGCCAGATCGCGCGCATCACCTACACGTCCGAGCAGGTCGCGCAGGCGTCGACCGACGCGGTCAAGGTCGCCGTCGTCGACAGCCTGACCGTCGTGCTCTACGTCGGCGTGATGCTCGCGACGAGCGCGCCGCTGACGCTCGCGCTCGTGGTCATGGCGCCGCTGGTCGGCCTGCTCGTGATGTTCGTCGGGCGTCGCTACCGGCGCATCAACCGCACGATCCAGGCGCAGATGGGCACGGTGACCGGCGTCGTCGACGAGGTCGTCGGCGCGAACCGCGAGATCAAGGTGTTCGGCGGCCAGGCCTACGAGTCGCAGCGCTTCGCCGCGATCGCCGAGCGCACGCGCCGGCTCAACATCAAGGTCGCGGCGACGAACGGCCTGTCGAGCTCGATCGTGCAGATGATCGCGGCGATCTCGCTCGCGCTGATCGTCTATCTCGCGACGCGGCCGCTGATGCTCGCCAGCCTGACGCCGGGCGCGTTCACGCAGATGATCCTCGCGATGGGCGGCATCTTGCCGTCGCTGAAGCGGTTGACGACGGTGCAGGCGAGCATGCAGCGCGGCGTCGCCGCGGCCGAGGAGCTGTTCGCGCTGCTCGACGCGCCGCCGGAACGCGACGACGGCCGCGTCGAGCTCGTGCGCTTCGAGCGCGAGCTCGAATTCCGCGCCGTGCACATGATCTATCCCGGCGCCGCGCAGCCGGCGCTCTGCGGCGTCGACCTGCGCTGCCCGCGTGGCAGCGTGACCGCGCTGGTCGGGCGCTCCGGCAGCGGCAAGTCGACGCTCGCGAACCTGATTCCGCGCTTCTACGAGCCGAGCGGCGGCGAGGTCCGGCTCGACGGCCGTCCGCTCGCCGACTACACGCTCGACAGCCTGCGCCGCCAGATCGCCTGGGTCGGTCAGCGCGTCACGCTGTTCGACGACAGCGTCGCGCGCAACATCGCCTACGGCGCGCTCGCCGACGCCGACGAGGCCGCGATCGTCGCCGCGGCGGAAGCGGCCAACGCGATGGAGTTCATCCGCCAGCTGCCGCAGGGCATCCACAGCCGCGTCGGCGAGAGCGGCGTGCTGTTGTCCGGCGGCCAGCGCCAGCGCATCGCGATCGCGCGCGCGCTGCTGAAGAACGCACCGATCCTGATCCTCGACGAGGCGACCAGCGCGCTCGACAGCGAATCCGAGCGGCTGATCCAGGACGCGCTCGACCGGCTGGTGCAGGACCGTACCGTCATCGTCATCGCGCACCGGCTGTCGACCGTCGAGCACGCCGACCGCATCGTCGTGCTCGACCGCGGCGCGGTCGTCGAGCACGGCACGCACGCCGAGCTGCTCGCGCTGAGCGGCCACTACGCGGCGCTGTACCGCATGCAGTTCCGCGACGAGCGGCGCGAGCGCGGCAGCGACGGCTGAACGGCGCCGGCGCGCGCACGCGCCCGCCGCGGCGCGCTCGTGTACGCTGTCGGCCTTTCGCGGCTCCGCCGTCGTACGAGGCCCATGCGAGCGCGCATCGAACACGTCTGGTACGACGGCGCACCGGTGCCGTGGTGGCTCGCCGCGCTCGTGCCGGTCTACCGCGCGCTGCGCTGGCTGCACCTCGCGCCGTACCGCTTCGGCTGGCGGCGGCCGCGCCGGCTGCCGGTGCCGCTCGTCGTCGTCGGCAACCTGACCGTCGGCGGCAGCGGCAAGACGCCGCTCGTCGTCGCGCTCGTCGACGCGCTGCGCGCGCGCGGGTTCCGTCCCGGCGTCGTCAGCCGCGGCTACGGCGGCAGCGAGCGCGGGCCGCTGCTGATCGACGACGTGCTGCCGCCGAGCCGGGTCGGCGACGAGCCGTGCCTGATCCGCAAGCGCACCGGCGTCGCGGTCGCCATCGGCCGCGACCGCCGGCGCGCCGCCGAGCTGCTGGTCGCGCGCGGCGTCGACGTCGTCGTCGCCGACGACGGCCTGCAGAACCCGTCGCTCGCGGCCGACGTCGGCGTCTGCGTCGTCGACGGGCGCCGCCGCTTCGGCAACGGCCGGCTGCTGCCGGCCGGGCCGCTGCGCGAGCCGCTCGCGCGCCTGGCCGAATTCGCGTTCCGCGTCTGCAACGGCGGCGCGGCGCAGGACGGCGAGATTCCGATGCGGCTCGTCGGCGAGGTCGCGGTGCCGCTCGACGGCTCGAGCGACGCGCGCCCGCTCGCCGCGTTCGCCGGTCGCCGCGTGCACGCGGTCGCCGCGATCGGCCACCCGGCGCGCTTCTTCGACCGGCTGCGCGCGCACGGCGTCGACGTCGTCGCGCACGCGTTCCCGGACCATCACGCGTTCGCCGCGTCCGATCTCGCGTTCGGCGACGACCTGCCGGTGCTGATGACCGAGAAGGACGCGGTCAAGTGCGTCGCGTTCGCGCGGCCGGGCTTCTGGTGCGTGCCGGTGCGCGCCGAGCTGCCGGCGTCGTTCTTCGATGCGCTCGCCGCGCGCGTGCGCGCGGCGAGCGCCGCGCCGCGCGGCTGAAAGGATCGGGAAAGCATCGCACCGCGATAATCGCGCCGCGCGCATGCGTCCGCGCGTTTTTCTCGAGGTGGTCCGCGTCGCGGACGCCCGCAGCCGCCCGCATCCCGCCGCGCCGCGGACGCCGCCGCGTCCGGCGGCGGCCGGCGCGTGCGGCCGCCGCGGCCGGATCGCGCGCCGCCCGCCGAGCCGAGGAGCCACGATGTTCAGACTCAGCGCATTCTCGGTACGGCTGCCGTCGCTCGCGCGCGAGCGACGCGCCGGCGCCGCGCGCCGCGCGGACCATCCGCTGCACGCGTTCGCCGGCGTCGTCGCGGCCGAGGCGCTCGCGCGGCTCGGCGCGAGTTCCGACGGGCTCGCCGCGGCCGAGGCCGAGCACCGGCTCGCCGAGCACGGCGCGAACGTCGTCGCCGACGAGAAGCGCCGCTCGTCGGCCGCCGAGCTGCTGCGCCGGCTCGCGAACCCGCTGAACGTGCTGCTGATCGTGCTCGCGGTCGTGTCCTGGTTCGGCGACGACCGCATCGGCGCGGTCATCATGTTCGCGATGGTCGCGATCGCGGTCGTGCTGTCGTGGGTGCAGGAGAGCCGCTCGGATCGCGCCGCCGAATCGCTGCGGCGCATGGTCAGCAACACGGCGACCGTGCGCCGCCGCGACGACGACGGCGCGTCCGCGCGCATCGAGGTGCCGATCGAGTCGCTCGTGCCCGGCGACCTCGTGCTGCTCTCGGCCGGCGACATGGTGCCGGCCGACCTGCGCCTGATCGCGGCGAAGGACCTGTTCATCAACCAGGCCGCGTTGACCGGCGAGTCGCTGCCGGTCGAGAAGTTCGCCGCGATCGACCTCGAGGCGAAGGCGCCGCTCGAGGCGCGCAATCTCTGCTTCATGGGCTCGAACGTCGTCAGCGGCTCCGCGCTCGGCGTCGTCGCCGCGACCGGCCGCGCGACGTACTTCGGCGCACTCGCCGGCGCGATCTCCGGCTAGCGCGCGCCGACCAGCTTCGACGTCGGCGTGCGCCGCTTCGCGTTCCTGATGCTGCGCTTCATCGCGGTCATGGTGCCGGTCGTGTTCGTGCTGAACGGCCTGGTCAAGCACGACTGGCTCGACGCGTTCATGTTCTCCGTCGCGGTCGCGGTCGGCCTGACGCCGGAGATGCTGCCGATGATCGTGACCGTGAACCTCGCCAAGGGTGCGATCGCGATGGCGAAGAAGGACGTCATCGTCAAGCGCCTGCCGGCGATCCAGAACTTCGGCGCGATCGACGTGCTCTGCACCGACAAGACCGGCACGCTGACGCAGGACCGCGTGATCCTCGAGCGCCACGTCGACGTGAACGGCAGCGAGGACGGCCGCGTGCTCGAGCTCGCCTGGCTGAACAGCCACTACCAGACCGGGCTCAAGAACCTGCTCGACATCGCCGTGCTCGACGCGGTGCCGGCCGAGGCCGCGGCGACGCTGAAGGCCGAGCACAGCGTCGTCGACGAGGTGCCGTTCGACTTCTCGCGCCGGCGCATGTCCGTCGTCGTGCGCGCGCCGGACGGCGCGCACCTCTTGATCAGCAAGGGCGCGGTCGCCGAGACGCTCGGCATCTGCAGCGACATCGCGCACGGCGACCGCGTCGAGACGCTGACGCCGGAGCGGCTCGAGGAGGTGCGCGCGCTGACGCGCGAGCTGAACGCGGACGGCTTCCGCGTCATCGCGGTCGCGACGAAGCGCGCCGCCGCGGCGAGCCGCGCGTGGTCGGTCGCCGACGAGACCGGCATGACGCTGGTCGGCTTCATGGCGTTCCTCGATCCGCCGAAGGGCGACGCGAAGGAGGCGATCGCGGCGCTGCACGCGCACGGCGTCGACGTGAAGATCCTGACCGGCGACAACGACATCGTCACGCGCCACGTCTGCCGCCAGGTCGGCATCGATCCCGGCGGCGTGCTGCTCGGTCCCGACGTCGAGGCGCTCACCGACGAGGAGCTGACCGCCGCCGCGCGCACGACCGCGGTGTTCGCGCGGCTGAACCCGCAGCAGAAGGTGCGCGTCATCGAGGCGCTGAAGCGCGACGGTCACGTCGTCGGCTTCCTCGGCGACGGCATCAACGACGGCCCGGCGCTGCGCGCGGCCGACGTCGGCATCTCGGTCGACACCGCGGTCGACATCGCGAAGGAGTCGGCCGACATCATCCTGCTCGAGAAGAGCCTGACCGTGCTCGAGGAAGGCGTGACCGAAGGCCGCAAGGTGTTCGGCAACATCCTGAAGTACGTGCGCATGACCGCGAGCTCGAACTTCGGCAACGTGTTCAGCGTCGTCGGCGCGAGCGCGCTGCTGCCGTTCCTGCCGATGCAGCCGGTGCAGATCCTCGTCAACAATCTGCTCTACGACATGTCGCAGGCGCCGGTCGCGACCGACGAGGTCGACGCCGAGTTCCTGGCCAAGCCGCGCCAGTGGGACATGCGCGCGATCGCGCGCTTCGTGACCTGCGTCGGGCCGCTGAGCTCGATCTTCGACTACGCGACGTTCGCGCTGCTCTGGTTCGCGTTCGACGCCGCGGCGAACCCGGCGCTGTTCCAGACCGGCTGGTTCGTCGAGTCGCTGCTGTCGCAGACGCTGGTCGTGCACGTGATCCGCACGAACCGGATCCCGTTCGTGCAGAGCCGCGCGAGCACGCCGCTGATCCTGACCACGCTCTTGATCTGCGTCGTCGGCGCCGCGCTGCCGTACTCGCCGCTCGCCGGCCTGTTCGGCTTCGTGCCGCTGCCGGGCCGCTACTGGCCGTGCGTCGCCGTGATCGTCGCCGCGTACCTCGCGCTGACCCAGGCGGTCAAGAGCCGGCTGGTGCGGCGCTTCGGCTTGATCTAGGCGCTCGGCGCCTCCATACCGCAGCGATGCGCGTCTCGGCCTTTGAGACGCGCGCGCGCAAAATGGCGCCGATGCCGCTCGATACCTTCCATCCCGCCGTCTCGCGCTGGTTCCGGCGCGCGTTCCCGGCGCCGACGCCGGCGCAGATCGAGGCGTGGCCGGCGATCGCGGCCGGCCGCGACACGCTGATCGCGGCGCCGACCGGCTCCGGCAAGACGCTCGCCGCGTTCCTCGCCGCGATCGACGACCTCGTCCGCCGCGGCACCTCCGGTGCGCTGCCGGACGAGACCGCGGTCGTCTAC
>DASWOS010000070.1:0-19887 GCA_036398645.1 Dokdonella sp.
CGTCGTCTCCGGTCTCGGCTCGAGCGGCACCGCGGCTAGCGGCCCGGCTGCTCGCCCCAGAGCAGCTTGTGCAGTTGCAGCTGCATGCGCACCGGCAGGCGGTCGGCGAGGATCCATTCGGCGAGCTCGCGCGGCTCGAGCGCGCCGTGCACCGGCGACAGCAGCACCGTGCAGCGCGCCGCGAGGCGATGCTCGGCGATGCGCGCACGCGCCCACTCGTAGTCGGCGCGGCCGGCGACGACGATCTTGAGCTGGTCGAACGGCGTCAGCGCGTCGAGATTCGAGCGGAGATTGCGCGCGGCCTCGCCGGAGCCCGGCGCCTTCAGGTCGACGACCTTGCGCACGCGCGCGTCGACGCCGGCGACGTCGAGCGCACCGGACGTCTCCAGCGAGACTTCGTAGCCGGCGTCGCAGAGCCGCGCGAGCAGCGCGAGGCAGCGCTTCTGCGCGAGCGGTTCGCCGCCGGTCACGCAGACGTGGCGCGCGCCGTAACCGGCGACCTCGGCGAGGATCTCGTCGATCGTGCGCCAGGCGCCGCCGTGGAACGCGTACTCGGTGTCGCACCAGACGCAGCGCAGCGGGCAGCCGGTCAGCCGCACGAACACGCTTGGCCAGCCGACCGCGTCGGCCTCGCCCTGCAGCGAATGGAAGATCTCGGTGACGCGCAGGCGCGGCTCGGTCGCCGGCCGCGCGGCGGCCGCCGCCGATGCGGCGGCGACGACGACGCTCAGCGTCGCGTCTCCGTCTGCAGCGCGCGCAGGCGTCCCTGTGCGAGTCGCGCGACGGTCGTGTCCGGATACAGCCGCACGACCTTGTTCAACGTCGCCTCGGCGGCGTCCCACTGCTTCTGCTCGTACTGGCTGTAGCCGATCTTCAGCAGGGCGTCCGGCGCCTTCTGGCTGTTCGGATAGCGCTCGAGCAGCGTCTCGAACGACTGCTGCGCGACCGGGTAGTTCTGCGTGACGTAGTACGACTCGCCGAGCCAGTAGTACGCGTTGCCGCACAGCTCGCTGTGCGGATACTGGTCGATGAAGCTGCGGAAGCGGCGCGCGGCTTCCGCGTAGCGGCCGTCCTTCAACGCGGCGAACGCGTCGTTGTACGCGGCGTTCTCGGCGGCCGGATCGCCCGCCGGCGGCGCGCTCGCCGCGTCCTGCGGCGCGGCCGCGCGGTCCGTGTCGGACAGATCCGAAATACGGCCCGGCGCGCGCGAGCCGGTGCGCGGCGCGGTCGCCGGGCTGTCGAGGTCGACGTCCGGCGGATTGCCGCCGCGCGGAGACGCGGCGGCCGGAGCCGGCGGCGGCGCGGACGCGGCGCCGCCTTCGAGACGCTCGAGCCGCGAGCTCAGGTCGACGTACTGATCCTTGCCGGTCCGGCGCTGCTCGTCGAGCGCGTGCTTGAGTTCCTCGACCTCGCCCTGCAGCGTCTGCACCTGCGACTGCAGCGCGCCGATCTGATTGACGAGATCGACCGCGCCGCCGCCCTGCGCATTCGCCTGCTGCTGCTCGAGCCGCTCGACGCGTTCGGCCAGCGACAGCCGCTGCGCGGTCGCCGGCGCCGCGAACGCGACAGCGGCGACCACGACGGCCGCCGCTGCACGAAGCTCGAGGGACGCGCCGAGCCTCATCGTCACTTCGCGGTGTAGACGATCTCGACGCGGCGGTTCTTCGACCAGCACGACTCGTCGTGCTGACGGCAGACCGGGCGCTCCTCGCCGTAGCTGACGACGTTGATCTGCGCCGACGACGCGCCGGCCGCGCTGAGCGCCGACTGCACCGCATTGCCGCGACGCTCGCCGAGACCGAGGTTGTACTCGCGCGAGCCGCGCTCGTCGGCGTTGCCTTCGAGCGTCACGCGCGCCTCGGGGAACTGGCGCAGGTACGCCGCGTGGCAGGAGATCTGCGCCTGGAACTCGGGCTTGATCTCGCTGCGATCGAGATCGAAGTAGACGACGCGCTGGCGCAGGCAGCTGTCGGTGTCGAGGCTGTCGCGCGTGTAGCGGCCGCCGGTCTCGGCCGGCGCGGTCTCGATCGGCGTCGACGACGACTCCGACGGCGGCGGCGGCGGTTTGACGTTCTTCTTCGCGCAGGCCGCGACGCCCGCGACCAGCAGCACGGAAAATGCGATACGAGCGATGTTCTTCATTGTGTTCCTCTTTGACTGGGCAGTGAGATAGGACACTTCGTTACTCGATCGAAAGCGGCCGTCACGGCCGCTCTTACGTATCACGCTTGTGCATCAACGCTGGCGGAACGGGCCCCACGCGGGTTCGCGCACATCGCCCTCGGTGAGCCCGAGCCGCTGGCGCACACGCCCGTCGGCAGACACGGCATACAGCACGCCACGTGAACCCTCGCTGGCGGCGTACAGCAGCATGCTTCCGTTGGGAGCGAAACTCGGGTGCTCATCCTGGCTGCCCGGTGAGACCAGCGTGTACTGGTTCGTCGTCCGGTCGAGGACCGCGATACGATACACGTTTCCGCTGCCCTGCACCATTGCGATCTTGAGGCCTTTCGGCGTGCCGACGACGCTCGCGCTCGCGTTGTACTGGCCTTCGAACGTGACTCGGCTCGGCTCGCCGCCGGACGGCGACATCTGGTAGATCTGCGGCTTGCCGGAGCGGTCCGAGGTGAAGTAGAGGCTCTGCCCGTCCGGCGCCCAGCGCGCTTCGGTGTCGATCGCGAAATGCTTCGTGATCTGGGTCGCCTGCCGGCTCGCGATGTCGAGGATGTAGATGTCCGGGTTGCCGCCCTTGGACAGGCTGACCGCGAGACGGCCGCCGTCCGGCGAGAACGCCGGCGCGCTGTTGATGCCGCGGCTGCTCGATACGACCTGGCGCGCGCCGGTCGCGAGATCCTGCACGTAGATCGCCGAGTTGCCGCTCTCGAACGAGACGTAGGCGAGCTTGCGCCCGTCGGCCGACCACGCCGGCGACAGCAGCGCCTCGCGCGAGCGCACGACGACCTGTGGGTTGTAGCCGTCGGAATCGGCGACGATCAGCGTGTACTGCACGTTCGGCGCGACGCCGGTCGCGGTGATGTACGCGATGCGCGTCCAGAACGCGCCGCGCTGGCCGAGGATCTTCTCGTAGACGATGTCGGCGATCTGGTGCGCGATGTCGCGCAGGCCGGTGCGCTGGCCGCTGATCGAGCCGTCGACGATGCGCTGCTGCTTGGCGACGTCGAACAGCTCGTACTCGACGCGCAGCGCGCCCTCGCCGGCGTCGGTCATGCGCCCGACGAGGAGATAGTCCTGATGCAACAGGCGCCAGGTCGCGAACTTGACCTGGTCCTGGCGCGTCGGGAATTCGACGATGCTGCTCTTGTCGAGCGTCTTGAACTGACCCGAGCGCGCGAGGTCCGCGCGGACGATCTCGCCGGGATTGAACTCCGGCGGCACGCTCGCGCCTTCGAAGCCGAACGGCACGACCGCGACCGGGATCGCCGACGCGTTGCCGTCCTGGATCTCGACGGTGAGTCCGCCGGTCTGCGCGAGCGCGCTACCGCCGAGCAGCAGGCCGACCGTCGACAGGATCAGCCGAATCAGGAATCCGTTGCGCTTGCGCTTCGCCATCGCGTTCATCCGTCGTATTTGAAATTGAATTTGATGTTGCGCTGGAACACTTTCTCGTAGCCCCGGTACGGCAGCGGCGCGGCCTTGCGCACGGCCTGCTCGATCGAGTTGCGCGTCGCCGGATCGGCGTTGCACGGCGAACCCACCGTCGCGTCGAGCACGTCGCCGCCCGGGATCTGCACGATACTCAGCGTGCAGCGCAGGCCCGGCTCCGCGCTGTCGGGCCGGTTCCAGCTGTTCGTCACGGCCGCCTGGATCGCGGCCGCATAGCGTGCGGAGAGATCGTCGTCCTGACCGCCGGCGCCGGTCTGCGCCTGCTCGCCTTCCTGCGGCGCTTCCGGCGCCGGCGGCCGTTCGACGGCCGGGCGCCGATTCAGATCCTCGAGCTGCGCGAGCCGCTCCTTCTCGAGCTTGAGCTTGCGCTCCGCGGCCTCGCGCTGCTTCGTGATCTCGGCGAGCATCTTGCGCTGCTGCTCGAGCTGACGCTGCTTCTGCTCCTGCTCGAGCAGCGCCTGCTGCCGACGCTGCTTCTCCTCCTGCTCCTTCTGCTGCTCGGCCTGCTGCTCGGCGAGCCGCGCGATCTTCTCCTGGTCGATCCGGTCCTCGTGCACGACGGCCGGCGGCGTCTCCTTCTGCGGCGCCGGCTCCGGCTTCGGCGCAGGCGCCGGGGTCGGCGGCACCGGCTGCGGCTTCGGCGGTGTCGGCGTCGGCGCCGGCTTGGGCGGCGTCGGCCTCGCGGCCGAGGCGGCCGCTTTCGGCGCCTGCGTCGGCCCGACCAGCGTCGCCTCGATGACCGGCCCGGGCATGCTGACCGGGCGCGTCTCGTGCGTCCACCACAAGTCGACCAACACCGCCAGCACGCACAGCAGGTGCACGCCGAGCGCGTAGGCGAACGCGCGCAGCTTGTCGCCGAAGGTCTCGACGCGGGTCGCGCTCTCCATCGCGCTAGCGCGCCCCGCTCGCCTGCACCGGCTGGCTCATCAGGCCGACCTTCGGCACGTCGGCCTTCTGCAGCAGCACCATCGCCTGGTACACCTTGCCGTAGTCCGCCGCCTGATCGCCGGCCACGTACACGGGAACTTGCGGATTCTCGCGGACGAAAGCTGAAACTTTGTTGACCAGCGCGTCCGCGTCGATCGACTCGCGCTTCGTCGCGCCGAGCGTCAGGTACAGCCGTCCTTCGCGGTCGACGCTGACGACGATCGGCTCCTTGTCGTTCTGGATCGACTTCGCGCTCGACTGCGGCAGCTGGATGTCGACGCCGAGGTTCAACAGCGGCGCGGTGACCATGAAGATGATCAGCAGCACGAGCATCACGTCGATGTACGGCACGACGTTGATCTCGGCCTTGAGCTTGCGTTTGTGCCGGCGCGTCGAGAGAGAGGTCATGGCGAAAGCGGGATCGGGAACGGAAGGTTCGCGGCCGGGCGCGCGGCGCCGCACCGGCGCGCGGGATCGCCGCGGCGCGCGGCGCGGAGCGGCCGGCTAGTCATCGACGTGGGCCTGACGCGCGAGGATCGAGGAGAACTCCTCGACGAACGTGTCGTAGCGCAGGCTGGTGCGCTCGAGCCGCGTCGAGTAGCGGTTGTAAGCCCACACCGCCGGGATCGCGGCGAACAGGCCCATCGCGGTCGCGATCAGCGCCTCGGAAATGCCCGGCGCGACCATCGCGATCGTCGCCTCCTTGACGTTGGCCAGGCCCTGGAACGCGATCATGATGCCCCAGACCGTACCGAACAGGCCGACGTACGGGCTGATCGAGCCGACGTTGGCGAGGAATTCGAGGCTCTGCTCGAGGCGGTCGATCTCACGCGTCGCCGACACGCGCATCGCGCGCTGCGCGCCTTCGAGCAGTGCGCGCGCGTCGACGCCGCGGCGTTGGCGCAGCCTGGCGAATTCGCGGAAGCCGGCCTCGAAGATCGCGGCGATGCCGGTCACGCGGTCGCCGGCGCTGGTGATCTCCTTGAACAGCCCGGCGAGGTCGGCGCCGGACCAGAAGCGCTCCTCGAATTCGTCCGCGCTCGCGTTCGCGCGGTCGAGCAGCGCCTTCTTGCGGAAGATGATGAACCACGACGCGATCGAGAACGCGATCAGCAGCGCGAGCACGCATTTGACCGGCCAGCTCGCGCCGAGGATCAGGGCCAGGACGTTCAAGTCGGAGTTCATGGGATCGTGATCTCTCGAAGCAGGTGATCGGGAATCGGACGCGGACGGAAGCTCGCCGCGTCGAGGCAGGCGATGCGCACGCGCGCGTCGACCAGCGGCCGCGGCTCCGGTTCGCGCAGGAGCTGCTGGCGCACGACGAAGCTCGCGCCGCGGCGCTCGAGCGGCAGCACGGTCGCGCTCAGCAGGTCGTCGAGCCGCGCCGGTGCGGCGAAGTCGATCTGCATGCGGTGCACGACGAAGACGACGCCGAACTCGTCGCGCAGCCGCTGCTGGCCGACGCCGGCCGCGCGCAGCCATTCGCTGCGCGCGCGCTCGAGGAAATGCAGGTAGCGCGCGTGGTAGACGACGCCGCCGGCGTCGGTATCCTCCCAGTACACGCGAACCGGCCACGCGAACGCCGCGCGGACTTCGTTCTCCTCACTCATCCTCGGCACCGAACAGCTCGCCGGGCTGCGCGAATGCGCCGCCGCGCGGCGGCGCGAGACCGAAGTGCCGCCAGCACTTCGTCGTGACGACGCGGCCGCGCGCGGTGCGCACGAGAAAGCCCTGCTGGATCAGGAACGGCTCGAGCACGTCCTCGATCGTGCCGCGCTCCTCGCCGATCGCGGCGGCCAGCGACTCGACGCCGACCGGGCCGCCGTCGAAGCTCTCGATGATCGTCGTCAGCAGGCGCCGGTCGAGCGCGTCGAAGCCCTCGGCGTCGACCTTCAGCATGTCCAGCGCCGCGGCGGCGACCGCGGCCGTGATCGCGCCGCCGGCGCGGATCTCGGCATAGTCGCGCACGCGCCTGAGCAGCCGGTTCGCGATGCGCGGCGTGCCGCGCGCGCGCCGCGCGATCTCGCCGGCGCCGTCGGCGTCGCAGGCGAGGCCGAGGATCTTCGCCGCGCGGCGCACGATCGCGGTGAGCTCGAGCGGGCTGTAGAACTCGAGCCGCTGCACGATGCCGAAGCGGTCGCGCAACGGCGCGGTCAACAGGCCCGCGCGCGTCATCGCGCCGATCAGCGTGAACGGCGGCAGATCGAGCTTGATCGAGCGCGCGGCCGGGCCTTCGCCGATCATGATGTCGATCTGGAAGTCCTCGAGCGCCGGGTAGAGCACTTCCTCGACGATCGGCGACAGGCGGTGGATCTCGTCGACGAACAGCACGTCGCGCGGCTGCAGGTTCGTCAGCAACGCGGCGAGGTCGCCGGGGCGCTCGAGCACCGGGCCCGAGGTCGAGCGCAGGTTCACGCCGAGCTCGTTCGCGATCACGTGCGACAGCGTCGTCTTGCCGAGTCCCGGCGGACCGAAGATCAGCACGTGGTCGAGCGCGTCGCCGCGCCGGCGTGCGGCCTCGATCGCAATGCCGAGCTGCTCGCGCACGACCGGCTGGCCGAGATACTCTCCGAGCCGCTGCGGGCGGATCGTCGCCTCGACGAGGTCGTCCTCGCGTGTCGCGCTGGCGGAGGTCAGGCGGTCGGTCATGCGATCGAAGGCGAAGGACGTCGGAGCGGCGGCTGAGTTCGCGCAATTATGCGGTTTCGCCGCCGACAAAGGGGCGCGAAGCCGTACGCCGGATGAACGGACGGCGCGCTGGCGGTCAGATCTCGACCTGCGTGCCGAGCTCGATGAGCCGGTTGCCGGGAATCTGGAAGAACGCGGTCGCCGGCATCGCGTTGCGCTGCATGAGCACGAACAGCTTGTCGCGCCACAGCGCCATGCCGGGCCGGTCGGTCGCGACGATGCTCTCGCGGCTCAGGAAGAACGTCGTATCCATCAGGTCGAACGGCGGGCCGCACTCGCGCACGCGCGCCAGCACCGCGGGCACGTCGGGATCCTCGGCGAAGCCGAAGCGCAGCGTCACGCGGTAGAAGTCGCCGCCGAGCGTCTCGACCTCGACCGCCTCGTCCGGATCGGCGGTCGGCGTCTCGACGGTCTCGACGGTCAGGATCACGTTGCGTTCGTGCAGCACCTTGTTGTGCTTGAGGTTGTGCAGCAGCGCGTTCGGCACGCCGGCCTGGTTCGCGGTCATGAACACGGCGGTGCCGGGCACGCGCAGCGGCGGATGCGCCGCGATCGAGGCGATGAACGGCTCGATCGCGAGCCCGCTCTGCTTGACCTCGCGCATGACCAGCTCGCGGCCGCGCCGCCAGGTCGCCATCAGCGTGAAGATGACCGTGCCGAGCACGAGCGGGAACCAGCCGCCGTGCTCGATCTTGTCCGCGTTCGCGGCGAGGAACGCGAGATCGACGAACAGGAACACCAGGCCGGTCGCGAGCACGCGCGGCAAGCTCCAGTTCCAGATGCGCCGGAACACGATCATGACCAGGATCGAGTCGATCGTCATCGTGCCGACCACCGCGATACCGTACGCCGCGCCGAGATGGTCCGACGAGCGGAAGCCGAGCACGACCGCGAGCGTCAGCACGAGCAGCATGCGGTTGACCCACGGCAGGTAGATCTGACCCATCTGCTCGCGCGAGGTGTGGCGCACGCGCATGCGCGGCAGGAAGCCGAGCTGGATCGCCTCGCGCGTGACCGAGAACGCGCCGGAGATGACCGCCTGCGACGCGATCACCGCGGCCGCGGTCGCGAGCAGCAGCATCGGCGCCAGCAGCACCGACGGCACCATCAGATAGAGCGGATTGTCGACGCTCTTCGCGTCGGCGATGACGAGCGCGCCCTGGCCGAAGTAGTTCAGCACCAGCGCCGGCAGCACGAAGCCGAACCACGAGTAGCGGATCGGCTGCTTGCCGAAATGGCCCATGTCCGCGTAGAGCGCCTCGGCGCCGGTGATCGCGAGGATGACCGAGCCGAGCGCGAAGAACGCGGTCCAGCGCTGGTGCACGAAGAAGGCGATCGCGTAGTGCGGCGACAGCGCGCGCAGCACGCCCGGGTGCTCGGCGATGTGCCAGACGCCGAGCGCGGCGAGCGTGAGGAACCAGAGGATCATGACCGGCGCGAACACCGCGCCGACGCGTCCGGTGCCTCGGTTCTGGAACGCGAACAGCAGCACGACGATCGCCCCGGCGATCGGCACGACCCAGTGGTCGAGCCGCGGCGCGAGCACCTCGAGGCCCTCGACCGCGCCGAGCACCGAGATCGCCGGCGTGATGACGCCGTCGCCGAAGAACAGCGCGGCGCCGAACAGGCCGAGCATGACGATCCACCAGCGCCCGCGCTGGCTCGAGCGCACGCTGCGCTGCGCGAGCGCGGTCAGCGCCATGATGCCGCCCTCGCCCTTGTTGTCCGCGCGCATGATGAAGCCGGCGTACTTGACCGAGACGACCAGGATCAGCGACCAGAACACCAGCGACAGCGCGCCGAGCACGTTCGGCGGCGTCGGCGCCGCGCCGTGCGCGCCGAACGTCTGCTTGATCGTGTACAGCGGGCTCGTGCCGATGTCGCCGTAGACGACGCCGATCGCGCCGAGCATCAGCGTGCGCAGTCGCGTGCGGGTGTCGCCGGGACGGTTCGCGTCGTCGTTCATCGGCCGCTCCGTTCGCATCAGCGCAGCGCCGCCTTCAGCGCCTTGCGGATGATGTCCTCGGCGCTGTCGCCGGCTGCGGCCGCCTCGCGCACGAGCCGCGTGACCTCGGCGGGCCGGTAGCCGAGCGCCTGCAGCGCGACGGTCGCCTCGGCGGCCGGGTCGCGCGCGTCGGCGCCGGCGGCGTGCGTCGGCGCGCCGGCGTCGAGGCCGGCGACGCGGTCGCGCAGCTCGACGACGATGCGCTCGGCGGTCTTCTTGCCGATGCCGGGAATGCGCGTCAGGGCGGCGACGTCGCCGCCCTGCACGAGCCGCGCGAACTCGTCGACGCTGGCGCCGGACAGCACCGCGAGCGCGATCTTCGCGCCGACGCCGCTGACCTTCTGCAGCGTGCGGAACAGGCTGCGCTCGGCCTCGCGCAGGAAGCCGTACAGCACGACCGTGTCTTCCTTCGCCGCGTAGTGCGTGCACAGCACGACCTCGCGGCCGAGCTCGGGCAGGTCGTAGAACGTCGACATCGGCGCCTCGAGCTCGTAGCCGACGCCGCCGACCTCGACGACGAGCCACGGCGGCTGCTTCGCGACGAGCGTCCCGCGCAGGCGGCCGATCATCGGCGCCGCCTCCACGCGGAGCGCGGAATGCCGATGCGCTGCACGCTCGCGCGCGTGTGCGCGTGGGCGAGCGCGAGCGCGAGCGCGTCGGCCGCGTCGGCCTGCAGGCGCCCGTGCAGGTTCAGCAGGATGCCGACCATGTGCTGCACTTGGCCCTTGTCGCCGGCGCCGGTGCCGACGACGGCCTGCTTGACCTCGCGCGCGGCGTACTCGGAGACGCCGAGGCCGCCGTGCGCGAGTGCGCAGATCGCCGCGCCGCGCGCCTGGCCGAGCTTCAGCGCCGAGTCCGCATTGCGCGCCATGAACACGCGCTCGATCGCGGCCTCCTGCGGCGCGTACTCGGCGATGATCGCACCGAGCCCGTCGAAGATCCGCTTCAGCCGCGCGACGAAGTCCGCGCTGTCGAGCAGGTGCAGCGCGGCGTGGAACACGTGCCGCGACTGGCCGCTCGCGTCGACGTCGATGATGCCGATGCCGGTGTGGCGGCTGCCCGGATCGACGCCGAGGATGCGCACGGCCGCACCGGACGGCGCCGGCCGCGGCGCGGAGCCCGCGCCCGCGACGGCGCCCGCGCGCTCCGCCGACGCGCGCTCCGCGACGTCATCCATACGCTTCGGGCGGCAGATCCGCGTTCGAATAGACGCTCTGCACGTCGTCGAGGTCGTCGAGCCATTCGAGCAGCTTCGCGACCGACTGCGCGGTCTCGCCGCCGACCGCGACCTCGGTGTCCGCGCGCAGCGTGATCTCGGCGTCGGCCGGCTTCAGGCCGGCCGCCTCCATCGCGTGGCGCATCGCCTCAAAGCGCTCGGGCGAGGTCAGCACCTCGATCGAGCCGTCGTCCGGATACGTGACGACGTCGTCGGCGCCGGCGTCGAGCGCGACCTCCATGACGCGGTCCTCGTCGGTGCCCGGCGCGAACGTCAGCACGCCGAGCCGCTTGAACAGGTACGCGACCGAGCCGTCGGTGCCGAGGTTGCCGCCGAACTTCGCGAACGCGTGGCGCACGTCGGCAACGGTGCGCTGGCGGTTGTCGGTGCTCGCGTCGACGATGACGGCGACGCCGCCGGGCGCGTAGCCCTCGTAGCGCACGTCCTCGTAGCTGACGCCTTCGAGCTCGCCGGTCGCTTTCTTGATCGCGCGCTCGATCGCGTCCTTCGTCATGTTCGCGGTCAGCGCCTTGTCGACCGCGAGGCGCAGCCGCGGATTCGTGTCGAGGTCGCCGCCGCCGCTGCGCGCGGCGATCGAGATCTCACGGATCAGCTTCGTGAACACCTTGCCGCGTTTCGCGTCCTGCGCGTTCTTGCGGTGCTGGATGTTCGCCCATTTCGAGTGTCCGGCCATGCCAGTCCCTAGACGATCGAGTGCGCGAAGTTTATCAGCACGCCGACGCCGAGCCGTCGCGCGCGAAACGTCCGTCGCGCAGGAAATCGACGGTCAGGTCCGCGACGGTCGACGACAGCAACAGGCCGGTGTGCGACGAGGCGACGACGCGATGGTCGGCGATGCCCGGCAGCCGCGTCTCGGCGACCGCGACGGTGCCGTCGTGCGGCGCCTCGAGCGCGGCGAGCGCGGCGCCGAAGCCGAGCGGCAACGAGCCGGCGATCACGCCGACGCGGTGCGCGCCGGCCCACGCATCGACGCCGGCGACGAGCGCGTCGGCGCTGCGGCCGAGCATCCAGCGCGCGGCCGGCCTCGCCGCGAGCACGCGCGCGACCGCGCTGCCGCGGAACGGCGGGCCGAGGCAGACGACGCGCCGGTCCGCGCGCGCGGACGTCGCGCGCGCGGCCTCGAGCGCGACGAGTGCGCCGAGGCTGTGGCCGACCAGATGCACCGGCTCGCCGGCGGCGCGGATGCGTGCGCGCAGCGCGTCGACGGCCGGGGCGAAGCCGCGCGTGACGCTCGCGTAGTCGAACGTCTCGACCGCGTAGCCGGCGCGGCGCACGCGGCGCGCGAGCCATCGCAGCGCGAAACCGCGCATCCACAGGCCGTGCAGCAGGATCACGCGATCCATCGGCGCGGCGCCGAACCGGCCGGCGCCGCGGCCGCGCGCGGCGCGCGGCACGCGCGCTCGGATCGAAGCGGAGCCGGGGCGGCGTTCATCGCGGGCGACGGCGCCGCGTGCCCGCGGCTCAGCGCTCCGCGTCGTCGGCGACGACGGCGACGTGGAGCTCGGCGAGCTGCGCGGCCGGCACCGGCGACGGCGCCGCGGTCATCAGATCCTGCGCGCTCGTCGTCTTCGGGAACGCGATCACGTCGCGGATCGAGTCGGTGCCGGCGATCAGCGCGGCGATGCGGTCGATGCCGAACGCGATGCCGCCGTGCGGCGGCGCGCCGAACTTCAGCGCCTCGAGCAGGAAGCCGAACTTCGCCTGCGCCTCGTCGGGCCCGATGCCGAGCAGGTCGAACACCGCGCTCTGCATCTCCGGGCGATGGATGCGGATCGAGCCGCCGCCGATCTCATTGCCGTTCAGCACCATGTCGTAGCCGCGCGAGACGGCGATCTTCGCATTCGCGGTCAGGTCGGCGACGTCGTCGACCTTCGGCGCGGTGAACGGGTGATGCAGTGCGACGTAGCGGCCCGCGTCGGCGTCGTACTCGAACATCGGGAAGTCGACGACCCAGAGCGGCTTCCACGCGTTCTCGACCAGACCGCGGTCGCGGCCGAGCTTGAGGCGAAGCGCGCCCATGAATTCCGACACGGTCTTGTACGCGCCGGCGCCGAACAGCACGAGATCGCCGCTCTGCGTGCCGGTCGCGTCGAGCAGCGCGACGAGCGTCGCGTCGTCGAGGAACTTCGCGATCGGCGAGTTCAGTCCGTCACGGCCCTTCGCGCGATCGTCGGCGCGAATCCACGCGAGGCCCTTCGCGCCGTACTTCGCCGCGTGCTGGGACAGCTCGTCGATCTGCTTGCGCGTCAGCTCCGCGCCGCCCGGCACGCGCAGCGCGGCGACGCGGCCGTCGGCGTCGTTCGCCGCATCGGCGAACACCTTGAAGCCGGCGTTCCTGACCACCTCGGCGACGTCGACGAGCTCGAGCGCAATGCGCAGGTCCGGCTTGTCGGAGCCGTAGCGCCGCAGCGCGTCCTCGTAGGTCATGCGCGGGAACGGCTCGGGCAGCTCGACCTCGGCGACCTCGCGGAAGATCGTGCGGATCATCGTCTCGACCGTGTCCTGCACGTCGCGCTCCTCGACGAACGCGAACTCCATGTCGAGCTGGGTGAACTCCGGCTGGCGGTCCGCGCGCAGGTCCTCGTCGCGGAAGCAGCGCGCGATCTGATAGTAGCGGTCGAAGCCGGCCATCATCAGCAGCTGCTTGAACAGCTGCGGCGACTGCGGCAGCGCGTAGAACTCGCCCGGGTGCACGCGGCTCGGCACGAGGTAGTCGCGCGCGCCCTCGGGCGTCGCCTTGGTCAGGATCGGCGTCTCGAGATCCTGGAAGCCGCGCGCGTCGAGCCAGCGGCGCAGCGCCGCGACGAGCCGCGTGCGCAGGCGCAGCGTGCGCTGCATCTCGGGCCGGCGCAGGTCGAGATAGCGGTACTTGAGCTTCAGGTCCTCGTTCGTCGTCTCGTGCAGCACGAACGGCAGGTCGCGCGCGGCGTTCAGCACCTCGACGCGCGACGCGACGACCTCGATGCGGCCGGTCCTCACGCGCTCGTTGACGCTGACGCGCCGGCGCACCGTGCCGCTCACGCGCAGGCAGTACTCGTAGCCGACCTCGCTCGCGACCACGAACGCCTCGGCGTCGTCGGGCTCGACGACGACCTGCACGACGCCTTCGTGGTCGCGCAGGTCGAGGAACAGCACGCCGCCGTGGTGGCGACGGCCGTCGACCCAACCGCACAGCACGACGACGCGATCGAGCAAGGTCTCGTCGACGAGACCGCAGTAATGAGTACGCATGCCGCTCCGATACGCGCCGTCCGGCGCCGAACGAGGCGCGGAATGCTACGGAGGAACGTGCTGCGCCGCAACGCCGAAGCGGCCGGTCCGCCGCGGCGGACCGGCGCGCCGTGCCGGCTCAGCGCCAGCGACGATCGATGCGGAATTCCGCGTCGCAGCCGCGATCGACCCAGACGCCGGCGCGATTCCAGCCCCAGGTGCGGCCTTCGACGCAGCGCGTCTTGGAGAACTGCCGCGAGATGCGCACCGCGCTGCCGCGGCCGGTGTCGACCTGGCACAGTCGATAGCCGTAGTCCTCGCTCGCGCAGCGCAGGACGATCGTGCGGTTCCAGTCCGGACCCGGACGCCACGGCCCCGCGTCGGGTCCCGGTCCGCCGGGCCCCGGGCCGGGTCCCGGACCCGCACCGGGTCCTGCGTCGGCCCAGCGCCGCTGCACGCGGAACACCGCCTCGCAGCCGCCGTCGACCCAGATGCCGCCGCGGTTCCAGCCCCAGGTGCGGCCTTCGATGCAGCGCGTATCGGAGATCTGCCGGATCAGGCTCACGCTGCTGCCGCGGCCGGTGTCGACCTGGCACAGGTTGTAGTGGTAGTCCTCGCTCGCGCAGCGCACGTCGATGTCGCGGTCCCAATCCGGCCCCGGCCGCCAGTCGGCGTACTGCGCGGCGCCGAGCGCGCGCGCGACGTCCGCGGTCTGCGCCGACGACGGCGCGGCCGACGCGGCGCACACGACGAGCGCGGCCATGCTGCCCAGAAGCTTGATCATCGATGTCTCCCCGGTTCTACGGTCCGCCTTCGAAGGCCGCGCGCGGCGGACCAGGGCGCGCGGCGCACGCGGCGGCGCAGAGGGCGCGGCCGGCGTGGCGCGCGTACTCTGATCGAAGCGGTATGAACGGACACGGACCGCGGCGGCGATCCGGCGCGGCCCGTGCGGGGACACCGGGTCGGGCGCGCGCGTCACCGCGCGCGCGGCGGAGAGCTAGGCGGTGCCGGCGGCCGGCGCAGGCGCGGCGTCGGCCTTCGCCGCGCTCTTCGATTCGGCGCTCTTCGACGCGGACGCGGCGCCGCCGGCCTTCGCGTCGGACTTCGACTCGCCGCCCGCGTCGGACTTCGGCGCGTCGTCGTGGCCGGCGAGATTGCGCTTCTTGTCGCCGTCCTTCTTGAAATCGGTTTCGTACCAGCCGGAGCCGGCGAGGCGGAACGCCGGCGCGGTCACGCGCCGCCGCACGCCGGAGCGGCCGCAATCGGGACAATCGGTCGGATCCGGATCGGAAAGCTTCTGCAGGCGATCGAAACGATGGCCGCACGTCGCGCATTCGAATTCGTAAATGGGCATGGGCTGACCTCTGACGCCTCGGGGCAGCCGCGAATCATGCGGACGGCGGCGCGGAAAACAAGACCCCGCGCGCGCCGGCGCGCGGCGTCGTCAGTACGTCAGCGTGACGACGATGCGGTCGGAATAGCTGCCCGGCGCCGGCGTCGCCTGCGCCGGCACGTAGCCGTAGACGGTCAGGCTCTGCGTCGTGCCGGTGCCGGTGCCGGCCACGCCCTGGCCGGCGCTCGCGCTGCCCCATGGCGACGCGTGCGCGCTGTCGCGGTACAGGCCGTACACGATTGCGTAGCCGCCGGTCGCGGTCATCTTGCGCTCGGTCGGGCCGCTGCCGGTCAGGCCGTCGTCGAGCGAGACCGTGTACGCGGTGCGTGCGGTGCAGCCGATCTGCAGTTGCGTGCTCGCTTCGACCGCGGCGCTCAGCACGCCCGACGTCGGGAACACGAGATCGTCGGCGTCCACGTTGCAGCTCGCCGGCGGCCTCGCCTCGACCTCGAACTCCGGATGGATCGTCGCGGTGCCGACGAAGCCGGAGCAGCTGCCGGTCGACGAGATCAGGTACAGCGCGTACGTGAACGCGGTTTCCGCGCCGGCGAACTCCGACACGTACACGCCCGGCGGCGCGGTCGACTGGCCGCCGTACAGGCGTGCGTACAGCGTGCGGGTCGCGGTCGCCGCGCCGCTCAGCGTGCCGGGCAGCGTCATCACCGGGACCGTGCCGAGCTCGGGGTCGTCGACCGAGCCCCAGGCGAGCGTGCGGCTCGAGTCCTCGTAGAGCTGGTAGTCGAGCGTCGCGTCGCCCGGGCCGGTCAGGCGCCGTGCCGCGCCGTAGGCGCCGCCGGAGCCGTCGGAGATGCTCGGGCAGAGCTTCACGCCGAACAGCAGCGGAATGCCGGTGCAGGTCACGGTGACGGTCGCGAGCGCGTCGGTCGGCGACTCGGACAACAGGCTCGGCGCCCCGAAATCGACGTCGCCGATCGTCGCCGAGCAGACCAGCGCGTGCGCGCGCGCCGCGGCCACGAGCAGCAGCGCGGCCACCGCGCGGAGGCGCCGCGCCGCCACGCCGCGTCGCGCTGCGCGGCTCATCGACCCGGCCGGCACGCGAGCGGTCCGGCACGCGCCTGCTCGCCCGGCGCCGCGCTGTAGCGGAACGCCGCGCGGCAGGACGCGCCGTCCGGCGTCGTCGCCGTGACCGCGACGTCGTCGGAGCGCAGCCCCTCGAGATAGACCTCGCCGTCGTAGCCGACGACGAATTCCTCCTCGAGGCCGTCGACGTGCACGACCGAGCCGATCTCGAGCGCAGCGCCGCCCGCATCGGTCAGGGTCAGCAGCACCGCGCGCCGATCGGTCGCGACACGCAGGTCGACGCGGCCGGCGGCGTGGCTGTACGGCGTCGCGACCGCCTCGGTCGCCTCGACCTTCGCGTCGACCGGCAGGCCGGCCGGATCGATCGCGATGCGGTTCGCGACGAACGCCGCAAGGTCCGGCACGAGCAGCGCGCCGTTGGCGCCGGTGACGCCGACCGGCCGGTTCTCGCGCAGCACGGTCACGCCGTGCGCGCCGACGTCGACGAGCGCGAACGCCTCGTCGAGCCGCGGCGTCGCGAACACGGCGCCGCCGATCCAGCTCAGCGCGCCCTCCATCAGCGCGGTCGCCGAACGCTCGCCCTCGACGTCGTACGCGCCGACCTCGAAGCGCGCGAAGTCCGCGCTGTAGCGCGCGATCGCCTGCGCGTCGTGGCTGTCGCCGGCCGACGCGCGCACGGTCCAGCCGAACGAGCCCGGATCGTGCGAGCCCTGCCGCGACGCCTCGACGTAGCCGACCGAGTCGCCTTCGCTGTGGGTGACGCCGGTCGACGCGGTGACGCGGCTGCCGAGCGGGATGCTCAGGCCCACGTAGATCGCGGTCGAGCCGTCCAGCTCGAAGTCGCGCACCGCGCTCGCGAACAGCTCGAGCCGGCCGAAGCTCTGCGTGAACGACAGGTTCGCGATGCGCGAGCGCGAGTCGTCCGCGTTGCGCGTGCGCACGAGGCTGACGCCGATCGAGGACCCGGTCCTCTGCAGCGGCAGCGACACCGAGAACTGGTCGACGTCGCGCGGTTGTCCGTACAGATGCCGCGCGTCCGGCAGCTCCGGCGTCGCCGCCGCGGTCCACGAGGCGAGGTCCTCGTAGCCGTCGCTGGTGCGCTGCGTGCGCAGCAGCACCGACAGATACGGCAGACGGCTCTCGAACGCGAGCTCGTACAGCCAGCCGCCGCGGCCGCCGGCGCGGCTTTGCGCAGCCGCGGCCGAGACCAGGCCGAACGTACCGATCGTCGTCGTCGCGCCGCCGCCGGCGAGCGCGAGCCCGTTCGTGCCTTCGGCGTGCGCCTGCACGGTCAGGTCCGCGTCGAGGCCGCGGCGGTACGAGCCGGACACGGCCGGATGGTCGTCGTAGTCGTTCGACAGCGTGCCGTAGTTGCGGCGCGCGAAGCCGAGCTCCGCGCTAAAGTCGGTCAGTCCCGGCGCGAGCAGTTGCGGCGAGGCGTAGAACGGCGTCGTCGAGACGACCTCGCGGCCGAGCGCGTCGCGCAGCACGATGCGCGCTTCGCCGCTGCCGTAGACGATCGGCGGATGATCGATCTCGTACGGCCCCTGCGGCACCGCGGCCGACAGCGTGCGCACCTCGTCGATGAACAGGTCCAGCGTCGACGGCGCGGCCGCCGATCCGGTCAGGCTCGGCAGCGGCATCGTGACGAGGTCCGGACGCAGGTCGAAGCTGCGGCGGAACTGCACGCCGCCCATACGGATCGGCCGCGTCCACGAGAAGCCGCCGGAAATCATGTCGCCGGCGGCGAACGTGGCGAGACGGTCCGGCGCCTCGTAGGTGTAGGTGCTTTCGAGCCGCACCGGCGTCGAGCCGTCGTCGAGGCGACCGACGAAGCCGTTCTCGAGCAGGCCGAAGCGGCCGAACACGCGCGTCTCGAAGTCGCCGGTCACGCCCTCGAAGCGCGGCCCGCCCGGCCCGTCGTCGGCGCTGCCGAACAGCGCGTAATTGACGACCACGCCGAGCGGCGGACGCTGCGGAGTCGGCACGCTCGCGAGCGCCTGCGCGTGGATCACGGTCGGCTGCATCGCCGCGGCTTCGGCGCTGAAGCGGATCGTCTGCGCAGCCTCGTCGTAGCGATACGTGACGCCCGGCAGCGCGTCGAGCGGGATCGCGAGATCGTCGGCGAGCGCGGCGGGCACCTTCAGGCCGACCTCCTCGAGCTCGCTGCGCGAGGAGGTCAGCCGCCCGTCCGCGGCCCTCAGCGTGAACGCGGCGATCAGTCCGGTCGCGCGCTCGTTGATGAAGACCTCGAGCTGGAGCGGCTGGTCCGCGTCGGCCTCGAGCGCGGGCGCCTGACTCGGCGGCGTGATCGTCAGGTTCGGATGCATCGTCGCGGCGGTCTGCGCCTGCGCGAACGATGCGGCGGCGCCGATCGCCGCGATCATCGCGAGGCTACGAGCCCGTCCGTGCGCCAAGCGAGACGTCCACCGTGCCGGCATCGGCGGCGGCCTTCATGCGAATCTCGCTGCCGGCCGGCAGCGCCGCGTCGATCGGCCAGCGCGTTTCGGCGCCGGCGAGCACGTAGCCGACGAGTCCCGGCCGGCGATAGACCTCGCGGCCGCCGGATTCGAGGCTGACGTCGGCGAGGCGCAGGCGCCGGTTGCCGCTGTTCCGCGCGACGAGCCAAGCTTTGCCGCCGTCGTCGACGAGGCTCCAATCGATCTTCGCGACGCGCTGCGGCGCGTCGGAGAAGAACGCCGGGATCGACTGCCGCACGACGAGGTTCACGGTGCCGGGCTTCACGTTGGACGGATCGGGCACCTCGTCGACGAGCACGCGGTAGCTCTCCTCGCCCGCCGGCGGCGTCTTCGCCGTGCGCACGATCCGCACCAGATAGCGCTCCTTCGGCTTCAGGTTCGCGAGCGGCGGGCTCGCGGCGACGTCGGTCGTCGGCGTCAAAACGTCGTGGCCGTCCTGCACGGTCCAGCGCATCACGCGGATCTGCGCCTTCAGCGGCCGGTCCTCGTCGTTGATCAGCGTCAGCGTCGCCGTGCGCGCGCCGGCGGGTGGCTCGACCGTGACCGGCGCGACGCGCAGGTCCGCGGCATTCGCGGCGGCGCCGCCGAGCAGCAGGCCGGCGACGACGCCGAGCAGTCGATTCGAGAAAGCATCCATCGCGATTCTCCCGTGGCGTGGCTCAGTAGGTGACGGTGACTTGCACGGTGTCGGAATACGCGCCGGCCGCCGGCGTCGTCTGCACCGGCACGCTTCCGTAAACGGTGTACGACTGCACGACGCCGGTGCCGGTGCCGGCCTGGGTGTTGCTGTTGACGGTGTCGCCCCAGACCTGCGTGCGCGCGCTGTCGCGGAACAGCTGATAGTTCACGGTCGCGCCGGTGCCCGCGGTCATCTTGCGCGTCGTCACCGTCGCGCCGGCGCCGGTGCCGGCGTTGAGGCCGATGTTGTACGGCGTCGTGTTCGTGCACTGCACGCCGATCGTGCTGGTCGCGGTGATCGTCGCGTCGATGACGCCGTCGGTGCCGAACGCGAGGTCCGACGCCGAGGTCAGCTTGCATTCCGCCTGCAGCGTCAGCGTCACGCGGAACTGGCTCGTCGCGGTGGCCGCGCGCGCGGGCGCGGACGCGACCAGGCCGGCGGCGAGCGCCGCGGTCGCGGCGACGGAAAGGATCGGTGTGCGCATCGTGCTTCTCCTGCTTCGTCGAAAACGATCGGGGCTCGGTTCACGCGGGCGGCCGGCGCCGACGGCGCGGCAGCGGACGACGCGCTCGGCGCCGAGCGCCGCCGAACGCGACCACGAAC
>DASWOS010000071.1:0-3148 GCA_036398645.1 Dokdonella sp.
CGCGCGGCAGCTCGCCGCCGTGCTCGGCGACGCAGCGCTGCGCGGTGCGGTGCAGGTTGCGCGCGCGGCTGTAGTAACCGAGCCCGGACCACAGCGCGAGCACGTCGTCGAGCGGCGCCGCGGCGAGCGCGGCGAGCGACGGCAGCTCGGCGACGAAGCGCTCGAAATACGGAATCACCGTGCGCACCTGCGTCTGCTGCAGCATGACCTCGCTGAGCCAGACGCGGTACGCGTCGCGCGGATGCTGCCACGGCAGGTTGCGGCGGCCGTAGCGATCGAACCAGGCGAGCAGCGCGGTCGCGAACGCGTCCGCCGGCGCGGCGTCCTTCGCCGGGATCGGCGGCGCGGTCATCGGCTCAGGCGCCGCCGCCGAGCGCCGCCGGCAGCAGGCCGTCGACGAATGCGGCCGCATCGAACGTGCGCAGGTCCTCGGCGCTCTCGCCGAGGCCGACGTAGCGGATCGGCAGGCCGAACTCGCGCGCGAGCGCGAACACGACGCCGCCCTTCGCGGTGCCGTCGAGCTTCGTCACGACGAGGCCGCTGACGCCGATCGCCTGACGGAACTGGCGCACCTGGCTGATCGCGTTCTGGCCGGTCGTGCCGTCGATGACGAGCAGCGCCTCGTGCGGCGCGTCCGCGTCGAGCTTGCCGAGCACGCGGCGGATCTTCGCCAGCTCGTCCATCAGGCCCGACTGCGTGTGCAGGCGGCCGGCAGTGTCGGCGATCAGCACCTCGACGCCGCGCGAGCGCGCGGTCTGCAGCGCGTCGAAGATCACGCTGGCCGAGTCCGCGCCGGAGCCCTGCGCGACGACCGCCACGTCGTTGCGCCGGCCCCAGCTCTGCAGCTGCTCGACCGCGGCGGCGCGAAACGTGTCGCCGGCCGCGAGCAGCACCGAACGGCCCTCGTCGCGGTAGCGCCGCGCGAGCTTGCCGATCGTCGTCGTCTTGCCGACGCCGTTGACGCCGACCACGAGCAGCACGAACGGCCGGCGTGCGCCGACGTCGAGCGGGCGCTCGACCGGCTTGAGCCTTTCGACCAGCTCGGCGCGCAACGCGGCGAGCAGCGCGTTCGCGTCGGCGAACTCGCGGCGTGCGGTGCGCGCGCGCAGCGTCTCGACGAGCTCGGTCGCCTCGGCGACGCCGACGTCGGCGGTGATCAGGCAGGTCTCGAGCTCGTCGAGGAACGCATCGTCGAGCACCGGGTTGCGCGCGAACAGCGACGACAGCCCGCGCGCGAAGCCGCTGCCGGAAAGCCGATCGCGCCACGAGCGCTTCGCCGACGTCGTCGACGGCGGCTGCGGCTCCGCTTCGGCCGCCGGCGGCGGCAGCGGCGGCGCGTGCGCGGCTTCCGCGGCGACGCCCGCCGCGTCGGCCGCGACGTCCTCGGCCGGCGCCGCGGCCGGCTGCGGCTCCGGCGCGGGCGGCTCGCTCTCGGCCGGCGGCTTCTTCTTCCAGAACTTCAGCATCGCGAACGGATATTGGCGAGAATGCAGGCTTTCAATGCTAGCACCGGCTCCGCGCCGGAGGTCCCGATGCGGCGAACCGGTCGGCCGTCGAAACCTGGAACGCTGCGCATCGTCGCCGGCACGCTGCGCGGCTCGCGGCTCGCGGTGCCGAACGTGGACGGCCTGCGGCCGACGCCGGATCGCGTGCGCGAGACGGTGTTCAACTGGCTCGCGCCGGTCGTCGCCGGCGCGCATTGCCTCGACCTCTACGCCGGCACCGGCGCGCTCGGCATCGAGGCGCTGTCGCGCGGCGCGGCGCGCTGCGTGTTCGTCGAGCGCGAGCGCGCGCTGTGCGCGCTGCTCGGCGACAACCTCGCGCGGCTCGGCGTCGGCGGCGCCGAGGTCGTCGAGGCCGACGCGCGCGGATTTCTCGACGCGCCGCCGCGCGAGCGCTTCGCGATCGCGTTCCTCGATCCGCCGTTCGCGGCGGACCTCTGGCGCGACTCCGCGCTCGCGCTCGAACGCGGCGGCTGGCTGCAGGACGGCGCGTTCGTCTACGTCGAGGCGCCGTTCGACGCCGCGCCCGCGCTGCCGCCGAACTGGCGTCCGCATCGCGACGCGCGCGCCGGCGCGGTGCGCTATGCGTTGTATCGTCGCGCCGCGGCCGATCCGTTAAGCTAGCCGCCCCGAACGTCAGGGACGGCCCGTCGATGGCGGTTTCGCAGCAGCGCTCGCGTATCGCGGTGTATCCGGGTACGTTCGATCCGATCACGAACGGCCATGCCGATCTCGCGACCCGCGCCGCGCCGCTGTTCGACCGCGTCGTCGTCGCGATCGCCGACAGCACGACGAAAGGACCGAGCCTCGGCCTCGAGCGCCGCATCGAGCTCGCGCGCACTGCGCTCGCCGAGGTCGGCAACATCGAGGTACGCGGCTTCACCGGTCTGCTCGCCGAGTTCGTCGAGGAGATCGGCGCCGGCGTGATCCTGCGCGGGCTGCGCGCGGTCTCCGACTTCGAGTACGAGTTCCAGCTCGCGAGCATGAACCGCCACCTGATCCCGGCCGCGGAGACCTTGTTCCTGACGCCGGCCGAGCAATACAGCTTCATTTCGTCGTCGCTGGTGCGCGAGATCGCGCGGCTCGGCGGCGACGTGTCCGGGTTCGTGCACCCGGCCGTGCAGCAGGCGCTGCGAACGCACTATCAGAAACCGACGAATCCCAGTGGGAGGTAGAACGAACATGCGCAAGATGCTCTCGATCGCCGTCGCCGCCTGCGTCGCGGCCGGCGTGCTCGCCGCCTGCGGCCAGAACGCGCAGCAGCCGGCGCCGGACACCGCGGCGCAGCAGGCGCCGGCCGCCGCGCCGCTGCCGAGCGATCCGAACGACAAGACCGCGTGGAAGCAGTACCTCGTCGGCGTCGTCAACGCGAACATGCAGATCGTCAAGGGCAACCACCCGTACATGTACTTCGTGCCGGGCGGCGACGACGACGCGTCGAAGACCGACCGCGCGAACCAGCTCGACAACGTCAAGACCGTCGTCTCGCGCGGCGTGCTCCCGAACAACACGATGGCGTTCGGCGGGCCGAACTCGACGCTGACCGCACAGCTGATCGTCGACGCGTTCAAGGACGCGCAGGCCGGCTCGTTCAAGGACGTCGTCGTGATCTTCGTAGGCGCGCCGGCCGGCGGCGACACGGTCAA
>DASWOS010000072.1:0-2940 GCA_036398645.1 Dokdonella sp.
TCGTCGACGTGCGCTCGCTCGAGGTCGATGCGCGCGATGCCACGCTCAGTGTCCAGCTCAGCTACGCACTGCGCGCGACCGGCGAGCTGCAGAACGCGAGCTTCACGCGGGAGATCGGGCCATGAGCAGCACCGAATACGACTGCAGCGTCGACGCGCGCCGGGACGCGTTGCTCGCGAATGCGCGCTGGAACGGCATCGACTACGTCGAAGTCGCCGACGACCAGCTTTCGCTCAGCGTGTATTTCTTCGCGCCGCCGCCGCAGGGGCTGACCGCGCGCAACCTGCGCATCGACGGCGGGCGCCGCATCACCGGCATCGGCGTGACCGGCGTAACGCCCGGCGCGTCGGACGACGAACGCGGCGCGGACAGCCTGCGCGTGACACTCGATCGCAGCGGCGATTTCTCCACCTACACGCTGCGTGTGTTCGACGCCGCTACCGGCGCGCCGCCGGCCGGCATCGACCCGCGCTACGCCGAGATCGATTTCAGTTTCAAGATCGGCTGCGCGAGCGACTTCGACTGCGCCGCAGCGGCGCCGTGCACGAGTGCCGTGGCCGCGCCGCCGAACATCGACTACCTCGCCAAGGACTACGAAAGCTTCCGCCAGCTGCTGCTCGACCGTCTGGCGACGACGATGCCGCACTGGCGCGAACGCCACGTACCCGACCTCGGCATCACCCTCGTCGAGCTGCTCGCCTATGCAGCCGATCAGCTCAGCGCCTACCAGGATGCCGTCGCCACCGAAGCCTATCTCGACACGGCGCGCACGCGCATTTCGCTGCGCCGGCATGCGCGCCTCGTCGATTACCGCCTGCACGAAGGCTGCAATGCGCGCGCCTGGCTAGCCATCGAGTGCATCGGCCGCTGCACGTTGCCGGCGGATGCCTATTTCGTCACCGCGAACGACGACATCGCCGCGCTCGGCGGCGCGCGTGAACGTCGCGACAGTGCGCTCGCAGGAATTTCCGCACGCGACTACGAGGTGTTCGAGCAGGCTTGCGCAGCGGCGGCCGGCACGCCGCTGGCGGACGCCTACAACCGCATTTCCTTCCACACCTGGGGCGACCAGGATTGCTGTCTGCGCAAAGGAGCGACGCGCGCGACACTGGTCGATCCGTCGCCGGCGGCCGCAACGACGGAGGCGGGCGCCGATGCGAAGAAGGGCACGGCCGTCGCCGTGCCCGCGCTGCCGCCGCTTGCGCCTGGCGATGTGCTGATCTTCGAGGAAGTGCTCGGTCCGCGCACCGGCGACCCGGCCGATGCGGACGGCACGCATCGGCAGGCCGTGCGCCTGACGCGCGTCGACTACACCCGCGACGCCTTGCTCGACACCGCGATCATCGAAATCGAATGGGCCGCCGAGGACGCGCTGCGCTTCGTGCTGTGCGTATCGGCGCAACTGCCGGCGCCCGACTGCCGCCGCATCGGCGACATCAGCGTCGCTCGCGGCAATGTGATCCTGGTCGACCACGGCCGCTGGGTGCGCGGCGAGACGCTCGGCTGCGTCGGCACCGCGGCCAGCGACAGCGAATGCGGCTGCGACGGAGCGATTGCGGAAAGCCGCGAATACGCAGCACCGTTCGCGCCGACGCTGGTGAACGCGCCGCTCGTGTACGCACAGGCACCCGCCTGCGCGGCGGCCGCGGCCACCTTGCTCAGCCAGGACCCGCGCGCGGCGTTGCCGTGCATCGCGATCGCAGCAACCCGTGCAGCGGCCGCTGAAACCTGGAGCGCGCGCGCCGACCTGCTGGCGAGCGACGCGGACGCGCGCGATGTCGTCGTCGAGACCGACGACGACGGTCGCGGCCACCTGCGTTTCGGCGACGGCCGTTGCGGCCGCGCGCCGACGCCGGGATCGTGTTTCAGCGCCGCCTATCGCGTCGGCATCGCCGTGGCCGGCAACGTCGCGCGCGAGACGATCGCCTACGTGGTGTTCCGCGCCAACGTCGTCGACGGCGCTGAACTCAAGCCACGCAATCCGCTGCCCGCCAGCGGCGGCATCGCGCCGGAGACCCTGGCCGCGGCCAGGCTGGCCGCGCCGCGTGCGTTCCGCGCCCAGCTCGAACGCGCGATCACCGCCGACGACTACGCGCAGCTCGCCGAAGCGGAACCGGCGCTGCAGCGCGCGCATGCGCACCTCGCCTGGACCGGCAGCTGGTACGAGGCCGATGTCGCGATCGATCCGCTCGGCAGCGAGGACGCGCCCGCCGCGCTGTGCCGCCGCGTCGAGCGGCGCATCGAATGCTTCCGCCGCGCCGGCCACGATCTCGCCGTGCAGGCCGCGCGCTACGTGCCATTGGCGATCCGCCTGCATGTCTGCGTGAAACCGGATTACCTCGCCGGGCAGGTCTTCGCTGCCGTACTCGACGTGCTCGGCAGCGGCCTGCGCGCCGACGGCACGCCGGCGTTCTTCCATCCGGACAGGCTCAGCTTCGGAACGGACGTCTATGCGTCCGACCTGGTGGCCGCGGCGCAGGCGATCGAAGGCGTACAGAACGTCGAAATGCTCGAACTGCGCCGGCTCGACCGGCCGCGCCTGCGCGGGCCGGTGCCCGATGCGCTGGATCTGGCCGCCTGGGAAATCGCACGCGTCGACAACGACCCGAGCTTTCCCGAGCACGGCATGCTGAAACTCGAAACCGGAGGCGGGCGATGAGCTGCGATTGCGGTTGCTGCAGCGGCGTGCAGGTGGCTACGCCGGTGCCGGAAGAGAACCGGCCGGGGCGCTCGCGCATTTCGCACCGGCCCGGCCGCTACGCGACATTTGCCGGGACGATGCAGGCGCGCCTTTCCAGCACCGACTTTCCCGAGCTTGCCGCACTGCGCACGCGCGCGCCGGACGATCCTTCCCTCGCGCTTTGCGACGCCTTTGCGGTCGCCGCCGACGTGCTGTCGTTCTACCAGGACCGCATCGCCAACGAAGGCTATCTGCGCACC
>DASWOS010000073.1:0-4165 GCA_036398645.1 Dokdonella sp.
CCGGCGGAAGCGTTCCGGCATCGCGAACGCCGCTTCCGCGGCGCGGATGCCGGCGAGCGTGCGCGGCTCGACGAACGCGAGCGCCGCCTCGCTGACGACGGCTTCGCACGTCCCCGCGTGCTCGGCGGCGACGGCCAACGCCATCGCGCCGCCGACGCTGTGGCCGAACGCGACGAATGCGTCGAAGCCGAGCCGAGCGCGCAGCACGGGCAGCGACAGCGCGGCCTCCTCGCCGATGAAGGACGCATCGAGCGCGCCGGAGCGCGGATCGGAGCGGCCGAAGCCGAGCCGGTCGTAGCCGACGACGCGGCGCCGCGTCGCCTCGGCCAGGCGCGACGGGAATCCGCGCCAGGTCTCGACGCAGCCGAGCGAATCGTGGAACAGCACGATCGGCGGCCGCGCCGGCGCGGCCGGCGCGGGCTCCCAGACGCGCGCGAACAATGCGCCGCGCGCGGTCGGCACGCGATGATCGCTCGTCGTCAGCGAACGCGCCGGGTCGGCTTCAGGCATGCGGATCTCGCATCGACGGCCGGCCGGCGCGCATGCGCGTCACGCCGCGCCGTATTCGCGCCACGGCGCGCTCACCCGGCGCGGTCCGCGACGGCGGAGCCGCGCCGACGCGACACCGGGCGATGCCGCGCATGCCGCGGCGCGGATCGCGGCGTGCACGCGCGGCACCGCACGGCCTCAGAACTTCACGACGAGGCCGAAGTCGAGGCCCTCGACGCCCCAGCCGCCGGCGTCGCCCTTGCCGAGATCCGCCGAGGTCTGCTCGTTGCTGTAGGCGATCGTGCACGTGCCCAGGTTGCCGTTGCTGATGCGCGCGTAGTCGGCGTAAAGGTAGATCTTGGCCGTCAGCGAGTGCTGGTAGCCGACGCCCCACTTCGAGCAGGTGTTGTCCACGTAGTCCGAGTCGCGGCGGCTCCACGACGCCTTCCAGAGGCCCTTCTCGCCCATCGGCGCGGTGAATCCGAACAGGTAGCCGCGATGGTCCTGGTAGAAGCCGAGCGCGGGATCGAACGGCTTCTGCACGCTGGTGTGGTCGTAGAACGCGTAGAGCTTCAGCACGTCGAAATCGTAGCTCGCGCCGACCACGTTGACCTTGAGCCGGGTCAGGCCGGGCACGTGGTTCCACCATTCCTCCTCGTGGTCGTAGCTGACGCTGAGCGGGCCGCGGTTGTAGGCGAGGATCACCGCGTAGACCGGGCTGCGGCTGTCGTGGTCGCTGACGCCGTTGAGGTTCGGCGTGTACGCGAGCGTCGCGTTGAAGCCTTGCCAGACCGGCGTGACGTAGACCACGGCCTCGTCCGCGCGCGACGTGACCAGTTGCAGCGCGCCGCCGGCCGCGACCGAGCGGCCCTTGAACGGATCGTACTGCTTCAGCACGGAGGCGCGGCCGCCGTCGACGGTGCCGGCGAGCAGCGTTCCCCAGCCGCCGGTCGCGCCGAGCCAGGTCTGGCGATCGTAGAACGTGTCGCCGCCGCTGCCGGCATCCTTCTGGCCGTCGAGATTGAAGCCGTACTCGGCGCGGCCGATCAGGCTGGTGCCGTTGCCGAGGTCGTAGGCGAACTTGATGCCGACGTTGCTGCCGTCGGAGCCGGCCGCGCTCTGCACGTCGTGCTGCGTGCCGCGGTCGGGCACCGCGCCGTCGCCGCCGCGCCGGCCGACGTAGCCGACGTCGAGCGTGCCGTACAGGGTCACGCTGGCGCCGCCTTCGCTCCAGGTCAGGGCGTCGTCCTGCGTCTCCGCGGCGGCGGCGGCGGACGCGGCGGCGGCGAGCGCCGAGAAGGCCAGTCCACCGAGCTTTCTGCACGTATTCGACATGTCGTGTCTCCTGAATTCGGGCAACAGGACTCCTGCGGCGCCGGCACGAGCCGGCCCGAGGACGGGTGGAAAAGGAGAACTAGGAGAAAGTGCGGCCTAGTCCAGTTCGAGCATGAAGTAGAGCCGAGTGCCGATGTCGGCGAGCAGTCGGTCCTGGTGTCGGGCCAGCTTCAGCCCGGTCAGACGTGAAATCTTCGAGAGCCGGTAGGCGACGGTCTTCTGGTGGGTGCCGAGGCTGAGCGCGGTCGCCGCCTGCGAGCAGTCGCATTCGAAGAACGCGCGCAGCGTCTCCAGCAGCATGTGCCGCGAGGCCTCGGGCTCGAGCATCAGCTCGCCGAGGATCTCGCGTGCGACGCGGCGCACGTCCGCCTCGCTGCGCAGATTGATCAGCAGCCCGAGCACGCCGCTCTCGCTGTACGACGCGACGGCGCCGTTGCGCCGGTAGCGCGCGACTTCGAGCGCGATCGCGGCTTCGCGCAGGTGCGACGGCAGCTCGCGCATGTCGCTGCACGCGCCGCTCATGCCGACCGCCGGCGACAGCCGCGGCAGCTCGGCCGCGATCTCGTCGATCAGGCGCAGCGCGCTCGCGCGCAGGCGCAGCGGATCGCCGCTGCGGCAGAGCAGCCGGAGCTGGTTGCCGCGCAGGCCGAGCATCAGCGCGCCACGACCGAGCTCGCTCTGCTGGACGATCTCGAGCACCCGGTCGCGACGGTCGCTCTCGGCGACCTCGTCGCCGCGCGGGTCGGCGGCGCCGGCCAGCCCGACCACGAGCACGCAGACCGCGCCCTTCAGCGGCACGCGCAGCTCGCGCGCACGGTCGAGCGCGGCCGAGCGGATGTCGTCGGTGCCTTCGAGCAGGTCCCACAGCACCGCCTGCAGCGACTCGGCGCGCGCACGCGCGGTGTTGCGGCGCTCGAGCAGATGCATCGCGACCGCGAGCGAGACGTGGCTCAGCACCAGGCGTGCGGATTCGCTCGGCTCGGTCGCGCCGTGCCAGGCGATCCAGCCGAGCAGCTCGCTGCCGGCGAGGATCGGCTGCGCGTACAGGCAGCCGCTCGCGAGCGGCGCGACGAGGCCGTTCTCCGGCACGCCGACGATGTCGGCGATCGCGCCGCGCACGGCGTCGAGCAGCCGCGCGCCGTTCTCGCCGGGCTCGGGGCGCGCGACTTCGACTTCGCGGTCGCGGTCGAGCACGATGACCGAGCCGCCGGTGTGCTGCGCGGTCTCGGCGGCGACCGCGGCGAGCGCGCCGCCGCCGAGCATCATCTGCACGACGCGTTCCTGGAACCGCGCCGATTCCTCGATGACGCGGATTCGCCGCGCCAACTCGCGGTTCGCGTCGGCGAGCTTGTCCGCGGCGCGCGCGCGCGACTGCAGCAGCCGCGCATTGTCGATCGCGAGCGCGGCCAGCCCCGACAGCGCGAGCAGCAGACCGTTGTCCTGCTCGTTGTAGACCGACGGGCGGCGCCGCCAGACCTCGAGCACGCCGATGATCGCGTCGCGCGCGCGGATCGGCACGGCGAGCGCGGAGCGCACCTTCTCCATGCGCGCGAGCGGCATGAAGTCCTGGCTGATCGATTCGCTCTCGACGTAGTTCTCGACGCGGCACGGGCTCGCGGTCGCGAGCGCCTGCCCGGCCACGCCGACGCCGGCGTGCATGCGCAGCTTGGCCGTCTCCACCGAGAAGTGGCCGACGCAGCTGCGCATGACCAGCGTGTCGTCCTCGAGCATCAGCACGCCGCAGATGTCCGAGGCGAGCAGGCGTTTGGTCTCGTGCGTGACCAGCAGCAGGATCTCGTCGAGATCGGAGCTGTGCAGGATGCGCGAGGCGACGTCCTGCAGCACCTGCAGCTCGCCGGTGTTGCGCACCGCGCTCTCGTGGCGCTCGGCGATCGCGATCGCGAGGTCGACGTAGCGCGCCGCGAGCGCCATCGCGCGCAGGTCGACCGGCGCCTCGACGCCGTCGATCCGGGCCAGGATGCTGCGCGAGCGGATCGGCAGCACCAGGCGGCCGTCCTGCAGCACCGGCGCGGCGGCCGCCTCGCGCGACGGCTGCGGCGCCGCCTGCACCGAATCGGCCGCGACCTCGAGCTGGCGCCAGTCGCGCCAGCCGCCGGCCGAATCGAGCAGGATGCGGCCGCTGCGCCCGTCGGCGAGCTCGGCGAGGCTGTGCTCGGCCTCGGCGAACACCGCCTGCAGGCCGCCGTCGACGAGGCCGGCCATGCGCTCGGCGAACACCTCGAGGCGGTCGACCATGCTGCCGTGGTCGGCGTCGGGCATGCGCCGGCGATGGGCGACGATCTTCAGGTCAGGCTTCGTCATCTTCTGTCCCTCCCCGCTG
>DASWOS010000074.1:0-10288 GCA_036398645.1 Dokdonella sp.
CGGCGGCGATTCAGTAGCCGACCGTGAAGCGCTCGCGGTGGTGCGCCGGCGTCTCGATCTCGTCGACGAGCGCGACCGCATAGTCTTCGAACGAGATGCGGCTGCTGCCGTCGTCGCCGACCAGCAGCTGATCCTTGCCGACGCGGAAGCGGCCGGTCCGCGCGCCCGGAACGAACGCCGCGGACGGCGACAGGAACGTCCAGTCGAGCGCATGCTCGTCGCGCAGGCGATCGAGGAAACGCGCGCCGGCGGAACGCGGTGCACCGCCGTGCCCGACGCGGAGCCGTCGACGTCGCGTCGCGCTCGCGGGGCGTGCGGTCTCGGCTCGCCCGGGCGCGCGCCGACCTGCGTCGATGCCCGCGCCGGGAGATCGGACGCGTCGCGTCGAACGTGCTGTCGCGAACGCCGCAGCGGCTCGAGCGCGACGGGTTCGTGCGATGCGATGCCCTCGCGATGATGCCGGTCGCGCTCGCATGTTCGCCGACGCCGCTCGAGGCGCAGGCCTGCCGGCGCGCGCGCAGGCGGTGAGGCTGCGCGCAGGCGATTCCGAAACGCCGCACCACCACGGGCCGGCGATACGGCACCGGCGCGAACCTCATGCCGCGGACCGCGGCGCGCGCTGACGCGCCGCGCCGACGCTGCTGCGCGGCTCGACGTGTGCGCGTGTGTTCCGCGCGCGCGGCTCGGCTCAGACCGGAAAGAATCCGGCGCCCTTCTCGTCGAACGCGACTTTGGCGAGCTCGTAACCGAGCTTCCGGTAGCTCTCGAACTGCGACTCGTCGAACCACTGGTCGACCGTCGTCTGCTGAGGGAACGTCAGCGCGCGCCGCGCATAGCTGTAGACGTCGGTCGGCTCCGTCGGCGGGTGCTGCAGGCTCGGCTTGATGACGAGGATCTTGCCGTCGAACGCCGATTCGCGGTTGGTCGCGCCGTAGTGAATCGTGCCGTCGACGAAGCCCGACTTGCTGCGGACGCCCTTCCGGGTCGCATACAGCGGCGTCGAATCAAGCTCGAAATCGACGCCGAAGTCGACGCGGCACTTGCGCATCATGTTGCCGAGATCCTCGAACGCACGCTCCGGATCGGCGCCGACGTCGACGACGAGGATGCGCGCACAGCGGCGACGCACGAGCTCGTAGACGCCGGTATTCTCGAAGTGACCGCCGTCGGACAAGTAGACGAACTCGCTGGATTCGTCGGTGTGGCCGCTCAATTCGGCGAGCAGGTAGCGCAAGCCGAACGCAGGGCTCGATTTCCGCCAGCTGCAGCGGGCCGGATTCGGGCACCAGCGGCCGAGGCGCACGCTGAAGAACGTCATCAGTGCCGCGAGCGCGGGCTGCGAATGGAAGCCCATGTTCGGGCTCGCCGCGGCACCCGAGATCGCCATCGCGGTGCCGAGCGTCAGGCAGTTCCAGCCCACGTACGGATCGTCCGCGGCGTAGCTCTCGGTCGGCCGCATGCCGGGCGGCGTACCGCTGCGTCGGACGGGTTCGTCGCCTTGCGCGCGCGCGAGCGCGAACCCGCAATAGGTGCGCATGAGCACGAACGAGGCGGCCTTGCGCTCCTGCCAGGCAAGCTCGGAACCCTGCACGAGATTCAGCGCGGTGTTGACGATCTGATGCGGCCGCTGCGGAAGTGCGGTCAGCGCCAGGTCGTCATTCGCGTCGAAGCCGATGAACGGACGCGGTTTCCGCGCGGGGTTGCTCGCGCCGAGATAGCAGCGGATGAGCCGGTTCTTGTACATGTCGTGCAGCGAGAAGCGGTTGATGTCGACGCGCCAGGCGAGCAGCAGCGCGCCGAGCGACGCGACGATCGCGGTCAGCGCCGCGATGCTGAGGTGCGGCCAATCGTCCCGAGGCGCCGAATACGCTTCGAGATCGCCCCATGACGGCGCGATCGTGTCGCCGAAGGCGGCGAGCAGATGTCCGAGCACGAGGTGCAGGCCGACCGCGATCAGCACGAACAACCCGCCGGCGACGATCGTCGCGAGCACCGTCGCGAGCACGGTCACGAGTCCGGCGCCTTCCTCGGACTTCTGCTGCCCGCGCACGCGGGTCAGGACCACCGAGCCGATCAACGAGCCGAGCCACGTCGCGAACGCCGAGTTCGCGAGCCATTCCGCCGCGCTCGTGACCAGCGGCGGTACGTAGAACGCGAGGCCGAGCCAAACGATCCAGACGAAGCTCGTCAGCAGGAACGTGCCGCCCGTGCGCGCGAACCATTCGCGGCTGGCTTCGGCGTAGCGGCGGCCGACCAGGCCGATGAAGACCACCGCGGCGAGCCCCGCGCAAACGAGGATGCCGGACGGCGCGAACAGGAAGATCGCCGCGGCTTCGGCCAGCGAGATTCGCGCGGCCGCGACGGCGCGCGAGGCCGGCGGCCAGTACGTCTGGAAAATCAGCGTCAGTGCGATCAGCAGGCCCGCGCCGACGAGCGCGGCGGCCGCCGCGCTCAGCGTATAGACGAACGTGTCCTCGAACGACGCGCTTGCGCCGACGTCGTCGCACGGATCCGACGCGGCGTCGCCGCGCCGGCACGAGCTCGCGCAACGCTGCGCGATCACCCAGGCCGCGCCGACGACGACGTAGAACGACAGCAGTCCGATCGCGAGGTTCTGCCACCACCGGGTGCCCGATTCCGGCGGGTGCAGCAGCCAGACGCCGCCGACGAGCGCAGCGGCGAGCGCCGGCAGCACGACGAGCGCGAACACGCCGCCGGGCCGGAACACGAATGCGGCGGCGCCTTTCGGCTCCGGACAGCGCACCGCGAGATTGATCGCGACGAACGACAGCGAGATCAGCATCAGAGCGAGCGCGACGAACGCACACGCGAGCGGAAAACGCGTCAGCGCGACGATCAGCGGCAGCGCCGCGATCGGCGCCGCGAGCAGCGCGGCGACGCCGAGAACGAGGATGCTCATGTTGAGCAGCACGTTGCGCAAATACGTCGCGACGACCGCGAGCGCGTCGAGGCTGAGCGCGCCGACGCGCGGCGTCAGATAGTTGCTGTAGCGGCGCAGCCACACGACTTCGGGCGGCTCGTGGTGGCACGTTTCCGGACTTTTCGCGAGCGCCTTCTCCACTTCAACGATGCCGGCACGCGCGATCCAGGCCGACAGCCACGACGCGATGTAACCGCCGCCGGACACGCTCGACACGTAATCGATCGAGTGCAATCGCTCGCGCACTGCAAGCGCCTGCAGTACGCCGAGCGAGAACGTCGCGCTGCGGATGCCGCCGCCGGACAGCGCGAGGCCGACGGTCGCGGACTCCGGCGGCGGATCGTCCGGAACCATGTTCGCTCTCTCGTGGGCGGCGCTATCCGTCGCGGCGCGCACCGCGTGCTGCGCGGCCGTCGCGCTCGTCGGCGACGCTGGTACCTCGGCGGTCGCAGCATCCGTGTCCGCGTCGCGCGCCGAAGCGTCCGCGGCGGGCTCCGCCGGGCGGGACGCCGTGCCGGCCGGAGCCGCGGCGAAGAACCGGGGGTTGCCCCAGCCGCTCCGCACGCGGGCGGCGTCGATCGCCGCGAATTCGGCCGCTCGGATCCCATCGAACGTCGTCGGTACGCCGTTGCTCTCGTTCGCCATCTGCAGTCTCCCGTGCCGTCCCGTCGATTCCGCGACCGCTCCAGCGCGTCGTCGGCCGCCGTGCTACTCGTCGCCCTTCTTCGGCGCGTGTGCCGAGATCCATCCGTTCAAGTCGTGATGCAGCAGCAGCGACGCGCGCACGTCCGACGGGCCGCGTCGGTTGATCGGCGTGTCAGCGGTCAGGCGCGCGACGAGCTGGAAACCGCCGACGTCGATGTCCGGAATGAAGAACAAGCCGTCGATGACCCAGCGGTCGTAGTTCTTCTGCGTACGCGTCGCACCGTCCGGCACGGTGCGATCGAGCGGCACCGGCCGATCCCAGACGCGGTCGTTGACGTAGCCGGCGAACAGCTGGCCGAGGCCGCCTTCGCCGTAGAGCGTCTGGAAGTGCACGCCGGCACCGAAGCGCGGCCGCGTGCGCACGCCGTCGGTCGTGTCCGTGTGCAGGCCGGTCACGCCGGCGAGACCCATGACGCCGAACGTGTCGCTGAAATGCATCTGCATCGCGCCGGTGTAGCGGAAGATGCCGCCGGATTGCGCGAACGGATTGAGCGACTCGTCGGCGTCGGCCTTCGCGTTCGGCGCGGCGGCCGGATCGCCGGACTTCTTGTCCAGCGCCGCGAGCGTGCGATAGCTGAATTCGCTGCCGGTGCGGCACCAAGCGGCGATCGGCGGACACAGATACGAGGTGTGATCGAGCACCGCGGATTCGAAGCGCGCGAGGAACTCGCCGCCGGACTTCCACGATCCGTCGTTCGACAGCGAATACGTCGGACCGACGTAGAGCCCGTAGCGCGGCAAGCGCGCTTCGACGAGCGACGTCGATCTCGCGATCCAGTCGTGCGCGGCGGCATAGTCCTGCTTGATGCTCTCGGCGGCCGCGCCGCCGGCGCTCGCGGTCGTCGCGATCTTGTTCGCGTCGACGATCACGTGATAGCTGCGGCGGTTCGCGTCGCCGAGATCCTGGGTCCGCGCGGCGAGACAGCCGGCGTCGCCGAACTCGTCTGCGGCCACCTTGCGACCGCTGCGGTCCTTCGCGCAATTCTTCGCGCTCAAGCGCTCCAGGAACACGGTATTCTTCGTCAGCTCGCCGAGCGCCTGATCCGAAGCCTTCGCCAGCGTGTCCAGCTGACCGGCGCGGTCCTGATCGCCGGCCGCCGCGGCGAGCGTGCCGGCGCTTTTCGGCGATGCATCGTCCGCGTTCTGCGGCGCATGCGCGTTCACGAGCGCCTCGACGGCTCGCGCGGTCTCCTCGCGCGGGAGGAAGGTATCCGCGTTCGCGACGACTCGATTCGTCGTCGACGCGCCGGCGTTCCGCGCCGTCGACTCGCAGTGGAACAGCGCCATCGTGCGCTCGATGCGCGCCTTCAGCTCGTCGGGCGAACGCGCGCCGAGCATCGCCGGCGCGAGCTGCAGCAACACGAGCTCGACGTCGACGGCGGCGATCGATCGCGTGTCGTAGTGCTCCTCGAGCGCGGCGACGAGCATCGCAGGACGCTCGGCCGGTTTCGGATACGCGAGGATCGCCTTGGCCGCCCAGTCCGGCACGGTCGAGCGTTCGCAGCTCGACGCGGCGTGTGCGCACAATGGCGCGCCGGCCAGCAGCGCCGCCGCCCATCTCGATTTCCGCAGACTCGACATACCCCCTCCTTCATCGACACCGGCATCGGCGCGTGCGCGCGTCGTAAAGGTTGCGATCGACGGACGTCATCGCCGCGCTGCACGCGAGATCCGGAATCGCGGCGGGGCCGCGGCGGCGCTGCGGCGAGGCGCTGCGGCTGACGTGCGGCGCTGGGCCGTGCGAGCACGCGAACGCGAACAGCAGCACGCCGTCGAGCGAGCGCGCCGCACGAGCGCGACGAGCCGGTCTCGGCGACCGCATCGTCACGAGCTCCGTGCCGCGCCGGTCGTGCACGTCGCGCCGAGCGCCTGACGATGACTCCCCGAGCGTCATCCCTGCCTCCCCAGGCATTGGGCACCGAACGCGGCGACGCCGCGCGGGTCTCGCGTACGTATGTAGGAAAACGCCTACGCGCTGCGTAGGAAAACGGCGCTTCGCGTGCGCGCACACTGGCGCGGACGCTCCCCTTGTCCGATGTTCCGCTTCGAGCGTGCGAGCCATTCTCGTCGGCGGCACGCCAAGCGCAACGGCGGCACCGCCGCGACGGGTTCAGCGGCACTGAGTGCGCCGCGCTTCGCCCGAGCGAACGAGCGCGCGCGCTGCAGACGGCAGCTCGGCTCAGTAAATTCGCTCATTGTCGCTCCATCGATCAGCACAGCTCGGGGGACGTATGGTCGGACCCAGACGCAGAGCCAGCGATCGTGCCTTCTCGGGACCGATGTCGAGCCGCATCCGCCACGCGCGGAGGCTGGTCGGGATGAGCCAAGCCGCGCTGGCGAACGCGCTCGGCGTCGGTCCGAGCGCGGTCGCGCAATGGGAGCTTCCGACCGGCACGTCGCCGCGGCTCGGGCATCTCGCCGACATCGCGAAGGCGACCGGCGTCGCGTTCGAATGGCTCGCGACCGGACGCGGCCCGGTCGCGCTGAACGTCGTCGAGGTGCCCGCGCTCGACGCGATCTCGTTCACGACCGACCAGGCCGAAGATCGCCTGCTCCTCGCGTTTCGCCGCGTGCCGTCGCGCAAGCGCGAAGCGCTCGTGCGCTGGATGGAAGACTTTTTCTAGCGAGGTCCGCGCGGCACGGCGGCATCTCGCGATCGCGGTTTTCCGCGGGCGCACCGCGACCGCATCGCCGGAGTCGGCCGGTCCGAGCGCACGGCATCGCGGCGCACGCGCGCGACGTCGCCGCGGATGCCGCGCGCGCCTGCACGCCTCGACGCGAGCCTGGCGTCCGCGCCGGCGGCTCGGCCGCGCGCGATCCGAGCGGATGCCGGCGCCGCGCGTCGGTGCGCACGCTTCGTCGCCGCGGCGCGTCGGCGTCCGCGATCGTTGCCATCCGAGACGCTCGCGGCGACACCACGGTGCCGACGGTGCTACGTCGCGGCGATGCGAAGGCTCGCATTCGCTTCGCACCGCGGCCGCGAAGACACGACTCCGAGCACTTGCCGCCGCGCGACGCAGCCTTTATATCCTCGTCATGCGCATCGCGTCCTGGAACGTCAATTCGCTGAACGTGCGGCTGCCGCACGTGCTGCAGTGGTGCGCCGACGCGCAGCCGGACGTGCTCGCGTTGCAGGAAACCAAGCTCGAGGACGCGAAGTTTCCGCTCGCCGCGCTCGAAGAAGCCGGCTACCGCGCGGCGTTCTCCGGGCAGAAGACCTACAACGGCGTCGCGATCCTCGCGCGCGCACCGATCGACGAGGTCAGGCACGGCATCGACGGCTTCGACGATCCGCAGCGGCGCGTGCTGTCGGCGACGATCGGCGACACGCGCGTCGTGAACCTCTACGTCGTCAACGGCCAGGCCGTCGGCAGCGAGAAGTACGCGTACAAGCTCGATTGGCTCGCGCGCGTGACGGCGCACGTCGCGGCGGAAGCGCGCCGCTATCGGCGGCTCGTCGTGCTCGGCGACTTCAACATCGCGCCCGACGATCGCGACGTGCACGACCCGGACGCGTGGCGCGAGCAGATCCTGTGCTCGACCGCGGAGCGCGAAGCGCTCGCGCGCCTGCTCGACGTCGGCCTCGCCGACAGCTTCCGCCTGCTGAACGCGGACGCCGGCCACTTCAGCTGGTGGGATTACCGGCAGGCCGCGTTCCGGCGCAACCTCGGCCTGCGCATCGATCTGATCCTCGTTTCCGAAGCGCTCGGTGCGCGCTGCCGGACCGCCGCGATCGATCGCGTTCCGCGCGCCTGGGAGCGCGCTTCCGACCATGCACCGGTCATGCTGGAGATCGACGATGGCGTCTGACTGGCCGAGCTCGCCGAGCGACGGCGAGCTCGAGGAGCTCGATCGCTTCCTGCGCGCGCGCGGCGGCGACGAGGACCTTCTGCTCGACGGCGTGCACGGCTTCCTGACCGCGCTCGCGATCGGCCCGGTGCCGGCCAAGCCCGAGGAATGGCTGCCTGAGATCCTGCACGAGCCGTTCGCCGACGCCGCCGAGGGCGAGCGCGTGCTGACGCTGCTCGCGCGGCTCAACGACGCGATCGAGCCGGAGCTCGAGAGCGGCACTTACGAGCCGATTCTCGGCGAGATCGAGACCGACGACGGGCAGCCCGCGTTCACCGCGCGCGGCTGGTGCGAAGGCTTCTCGCGCGGCATCGACCTGCGCGCGCCGGCCTGGGAGGGCCGCCTCGGCCGCGACTCCGAGCTGATGGAGCTGCTCGGGCCGATCATCGCGCTCGCGATCGACGACGGCGTGTTCGAGAGCGACAGCGAGTTCGCGCCGCTCGACGACGACGACTACGACGAATGCCTCGCGCAGATCCCCGGCGTGGTCGGCGCGGTCGCCGAGTACTGGCGCGAGCATCCGCTCGGCGACGACGAGGTCGATTCGCCGCAGCCGGCCGCGGCGACGCCGGCGCCGCGACGCCGCGGTGGACGCTGGCTGCACTAGGTACGCGTCGAAGCCGGCCTGCGCGACCGGCGGCCCGCACGTCGACCGTGCGAGCGACCGGCGCTCCGCGCGCCGGCGATCGTTCGCGATGCGCGCCGCAGCGTTCGCCGTCGAGCGCTTGCGAACCGCCGCGGCGCACCGCAACTCGGCGCATTCCGTTTCGGAGAATCGCGATGAACGCAGCCCTCGACAGTTCCCGCCGCGTCGCGCAGGTCGTGCGCGGCCAGCCCGCGTCCGACGGCGCCGGCGTCAAGCTGAGCCGCGTGATCGGACAGCGCGACCTCGACATGCTCGATCCGTTCCTGCTGCTCGACGAGTTCCGCTCGGACAGCGCGACCGACTACGTCGCGGGCTTTCCGAACCATCCGCACCGCGGCTTCGAGACCGTGACCTACATGCTCGCCGGCCGCATGCGCCACGGCGACAACCAGGGCAACTCGGGCCTGCTGACGTCCGGCAGCGTGCAGTGGATGACGGCCGGCCGCGGCATCGTGCATTCGGAGATGCCGGAGCAGGAGGACGGCCTGATGGCCGGCTTCCAGCTCTGGGTCAACCTGCCGGCGAAGGACAAGATGACCACGCCGCGCTACCAGGACATCGCGCCGGAACGCATCCCGCGCGTCGACGCCGGCGACGGCGTGCACGTGCGCGTGATCGCCGGCCGCTTCGGCGGCGTCGCCGGCCCGGTCGAGGGCATCGCGGTCGATCCGCTGTACCTCGACGTCGAGCTCGCGAGCGGCGCGCGCGGCGCGGCCGCGATCCCGCCCGGCCACAGCGCGTTCGCCTACGTCTACGAAGGCGCCGCCGCGCTCGGGCCGAGCGACGCGGCGACGACGGTCGCGCGCGGCGAGCTCGCCGTGCTCGCGCACGACGGCGACGCGCTCGCGTTCGCGGCCGGCGACGGCGGCGCGCGCCTGATCCTCGTCGCCGGCCGGCCGCTCGGCGAGCCGGTCGCGCGCTACGGTCCGTTCGTCATGAACACGCCGGAGCAGATCGTCGAGGCGATCCGCGACTACCAGGCCGGGCGGTTCTGACCGGAGCCGCGGTCGCGGCGCGTCGGTGCGCGCCGTCGGCGGCCGGAACGCCGCGGCCGCTCCGGCCTCGCCGATGCGTCGGCGCACGCCGCGGCTGCGGTGGCGCGGCCCGCGCTCGCGCTCGCGACGTCCGGCGCACGCCGCCGATCGCGGCGACGCGGCGGATCGCGCCGGCGAGCGCGGGCTCGCCGCGCCGGGCTAGTTCGGCGCGGTCGCCGCGGCCGGCGCCGGCTTCAGCTTCTCGTCGAAGTAGTCCTTGATCAGCGTGTAGACGTGCTTGCGCATCGCCGGCGCCGACAGGCCGTGCTTGCCGCCGGGGTAGGTCATCAGGCGGAACTGCGTGCCGCGCTGCTGCAGCTCGGCCATCAGCTTCGTCGAGTTCGCGAACAGCACGTTGTCGTCGGCCATGCCGTGCACGAGCAGCAGCGTGTCCGCGCGCAGGCCGCCGAGCCAGTGCAGCACGCCCGACTGCGCGTAGCCCTCCGCGTTCCGCTGCGGCGTGTCGAGGTAGCGCTCGGTGTAGTGCGTGTCGTACAGCGACCAGTCGGTGACCGGCGCGACCGCGACGCCCGCGGCGAACGCGTCGCCGCCCTTCGCGAGCAGCATCAGTGTCATGTAGCCGCCGTAGCTCCAGCCGAACGCGCCGATCCGCGCGGGATCGACCCACGGCTGCGACTTCAGCCAGGCGACGCCGGCGAGCTGGTCGGCGACTTCGGCCTTGCCGAGCTGCTTGAAGATCGCGTCGGAAAAGCGGCGTCCGCGCCGCGGCGTGCCGCGGTTGTCGAGCGCGAACACGACGTAGCCGTGCTGCGCCATGTACTGCTCGAACAGGTTGTCCCAGGCGCGGTTGACGTACTGGCGGCCCGGGCCGCCGTAATAGGTCACGAACACCGGATAGCGCCGCGCCGGATCGAAGCCGAGCGGCTTGTGCAGCCGGTAGTACAGCGCCTGTCCGTCCTCGCTCGGCAGCGAGCCGAATTCCGGCGCGACGAAGCTGTCGCGATACGGCCAGAGCGGATGGCCCGGCGTCAGCTCGTTGCGTTCGACCCAGGCGATCAGCCCGCCGTCGGTCCGGCGCAGCGACACCTGCGGCGGCGTCGACGGCGTGGAGTAGGTGTCGATGTACGCGGCGGCCGCGTCGCCGAACACCGC
>DASWOS010000075.1:0-6699 GCA_036398645.1 Dokdonella sp.
GGTCGGCGTCGCCAGCCGCAGCCTGCGCGAATGCCTGACCGCGCAGCTCGACGCGTTCGACGCGTCGACGCCGGGGCTCGCGCTCGCGCGCATGCTCGTCGCCGACCATCTCGAGGCGCTCGCGCGGCAGGACCGCGCGCGGATCTGCCAGCGCCTGCACGTCGGCGAGGCCGAGTTCGACGTCGCGCTCGCGCTGATCCGCTCGCTGGTGCCGAAGCCCGGCAGCAGCTTCTCGAGCGGCGGCGCCGAGTACGTCGCGCCGGACGCGTACGCGCGCAAGATCGGCGGCCGCTGGCAGGTCGTGCTCGCGCCGGGCTGCCAGCCGCGGCTCGGCATCAACGACCACTACGCGAGCCTGATCGCGAAGGCGCGCCGCGAGGACGCCGGCTACCTGCGCGGCCAGCTGCAGGAGGCGCGCTGGCTGATCAAGTCGCTGAAGACGCGCGCGGAGACGATGCTGAAGGTCGCGACGTCGATCGTGCGCGCGCAGGAGGCGTTCCTCGAGTTCGGTCCCGAGGCGATGCGCCCGCTCGTGCTGAAGGACGTCGCCGAGGAGGTCGGCATGCACGAATCGACGATCAGCCGCGTGACCACGCGCAAGTTCCTGCACACGCCGCGCGGCACGTTCGAGTTCAAGTACTTCTTCTCGAGCGGCGTCGCCACGGTCGACGGCGGTGCGGCGTCGGCGACCGCGATCCAGGCGATGATCAAGAAGCTGATCAGCGAGGAGAGCGCGCGCCGGCCGCTGTCGGACCAGGTGCTCGCGACCGAGCTCAACCGACGCGGAATTAACGTCGCGCGGCGTACCGTGGCGAAGTATCGGGAGGCACTGAACATCCCGTCGTCGAACGACCGCAGCCGCCTCGGCTGACGACGGCTCCATCGATGCTCCGGCGCGGCAGGCGGGCCGGAGCCCGGCAACGGAGGGAACACGCTCGCTCGTCACCTGTCGGAGTCTTCGGAGCCTCGTTCGCCGCCGACGTCGCGGCGCGCGCGGCGCACGTCCGGATCGTTCCGGGCGCTTCATCGCCAAAGGAGTCCATCATGCAGATCAACGTCAAAGGTCATCAGGTCGCCGTCACCGCCGCGCTGCACGACTACGCGGCCGGCAAGTTCGAACGCATCCTGCACCACTTCGACCATCTGCATGAACTGAACGTCGTGCTCGGCATCGAGAAGCTGCTGCACAAGGCCGAGGCGACGCTGCAGCTGTCCGGCAAGACGCTGCACGCCGACGCGACCGCCGGCGACATGTACGCGGCGATCGACGCACTCGTCGACAAGGTCGACACGCAAGTGCGCAAGCACAAGGAGAAGCTGACCGACCACCACGCCGACGCGGTACGCGCCGCGCGCTACGAATAGCGCCCGCCGCGCGCGCGCTCGCCGTGATCCACTTCTCCGATCTGCTCGCCGCCGCGCGCGTGCGCGCCGCGCTTCCGGTCCGCGACAAGACCGACCTCGTCGAGCGGCTGTCCGGCCTGCTCGCCGACGATGGCGACGCCGCCGTCGTGCGCGAGGCGCTCGCCGCACGCGAGCGCCTCGGCACGACCGCGCTCGGCCACGGCGTCGCGATCCCGCACGGGCGCAGCGCCGAGATCCGCGAGGCGCGCGCCGCATTCGTGCGCCTCGCCGAGCCGATCGAGTTCGGCGCCGACGACGGCCGGCCGGTCGATCTGATCGCCGCGCTGGTCGTGCCGGCGCACTTCACGGACCAGCACCTGAAGCTGCTCGCCGAGCTCGCGGAGCTGTTCTCCGACACGTCGACGACGGCCGCGCTGCGCTCCGCGCCGGACGCCGACACGCTGCTCGCGCTGCTGCGCCGCGCGGTCGGCGCCGGCGGCTGACGCCGATGCGGAGCGGCCGCGGCCGCGCGCGCCGCCGCCGGCCGCGCTGTGACGGCGCGTCCGCGTCCGCTTACACTGGCGGGCCGACGCCTCGCACCGTGCCCATGCCATCGCGCTCTCCGCTCCGGGTTCCGCGGCCGTGGAACGCCTGACCGCCCGCCAGTTGTTCGACGCGGTCGGCGAGCGGCTGTCGCTGCGCTGGATCGCCGGCATGCGCGGCGAGAACCGCGCGATCGAGACCGGCGGCAGCCAGGCGCGGCGGCCGTCGCTGGTCGGCTACCTGAACATCATCTACCCGAACAAGGTGCAGATCGTCGGCACCGAGGAGCTCGCCTACCTCGACGGCCTCGACGCGCGCCAGCGCTGGGAGACCGTCGAGAAGATCGTCGCGTACGAGCCGACCGCGCTGCTCGTGACCAAGGACCAGCCGGTGCCGCCGGACCTGCGCAAGGCCGCCGAGGAGTCGAACACGCCGCTCTGGCACAGCCCGAAGCGCGGCCACGAGCTGCTGACCTACCTGCAGTACCACCTCGCGCGCACGCTCGCGCGGCAGATCACGCTGCACGGCGTGCTGATGGAGGTCTATTAGATCGGCGTGCTGATCACCGGCGAGAGCGGCACCGGCAAGAGCGAGCTCGCGCTCGAGCTGCTCACGCGCGGCCACCGCCTGATCGCCGACGACGCGCCCGAATTCACGCTGATCGCGCCGGACGTCATCGACGGCAACTGCCCGGAGATGCTGCGCGACCTGCTCGAGGTGCGCGGGCTCGGCGTGCTGAACGTGCGCGAGATGTTCGGCCAGACCGCGGTGAAGCCGTCCAAGTACCTGCGCTTGATCGTACACTTGCAGCCACAGAAGCTCGACGCGCCGCCGTCCGGCGACGGCATGGCCCGCCTGACCGGCGACGTCGGCTATCGGGAAGTGCTCGACGTGCAGGTTCCGCAGATCATCATTCCGGTCGCGCCCGGCCGCAACATCGCCGTGCTCGCCGAGGCCGCCGTGCGCAGCCACCTGCTGAAGACGAAAGGCTTCGATCCGGCGCAGACGTTCATCGACCGCCAGGCGCACCAGATGCGCCGCCTGCCGCCGTGGTAGGCGACGCGCGCGACGCCGGCACCGCGCCGCCGCGGCCGGAGCCGCTGACGATCGTCAGCGGCCTGTCCGGCTCCGGCAAGAGCGTCGCGCTGCGCACGCTCGAGGACCTCGGCTACTACTGCGTGGACAACCTGCCGGCCGCGCTAATGCCGGCGTTCGTGCAGGCGATCTCGCAGAGCCCGGGCGGCCTGCAGCACAAGCTCGCCGTCGGCGTCGACGTGCGCAACCGCGCCGAGAACCTGAACCGGCTGCCGGACATCCTCGCCGAGCTCGCCGGCGCGGAGATCGCCTACCGCCTCGTGTTCCTCGACGCGCGCGACGAGGTGCTGTTCAAGCGCTTCTCCGAGACGCGGCGGCGGCATCCGCTGTCGGCCGACGGGCTCGGCCTCGCCGAGGCGATCGCCGAGGAGCGCCGCCTGCTGCGGCCGATGCGCGCGATCGCCGACCGCGTCGTCGACACCAGCGACTTGAACGTGCACCAGCTGCGCCGGCTCGTCATCAGCGAGATGGGTCTGACCGCCGGCACGATGACGCTGCTGTTCGAATCGTTCGCGTACCGCCGCGGCGTGCCGGCCGACGCGGACTTCGTGTTCGACGCGCGCTGCCTGCCGAACCCGCACTGGGACATGCGCCTGCGCCCGCTGTCCGGCAAGGACGCGCCGGTGCGCGAATGGCTCGAGGCCAAGCCCGAGGTCGGCCGCTTCGCCGACGACCTGACCGCGTTCCTCGACACCTGGCTGCCGTCGTTCGAGAACGACGGCCGCAGCTACATGACGATCTGCCTCGGCTGCACCGGCGGTCGTCACCGTTCGGTCTACCTGTCCGAGCGTCTCGCCGAGCATTTCCGCCGGCGCTACGCGCAGGTGCTGACCTACCACCGGGAGATGGAATGATGAGCGCGATGCGCGAGCCGCGACGCTCGCCGGGCGCGCGCCGATGAGCGTCGGCGTGCTGCTGATGACGCACCAGGCGATGGGCGCCGCGCTGGTCGAGGCCGCGCGCCACGTGCTCGGCCGACTGCCGCTGCCGGTCGAGATCCAGGAAGTCGCGCCGAGCGACGACCCCGACCAGATGCTGCGCAGGGCCGCGGCCAACGCGCGCGAGCTCGATCACGGCGACGGCGTGCTGGTATTGTCGGACCTGTACGGAGCGACGCCGTGCAACATCGCGCGGCGCCTGCCGGACCTCGGCGTGCGCATGCACTGCGTGTCCGGACTGAACCTGCCGATGCTGCTCAGGGTCCTGAATTATCCGGAGCAGTCGCTCGACGAGCTGGCGCAGACCGCGGCGAACGGTGGCCGCGGCGGCATCGTCGTCGACAATCCCTGAGGACGAAAGAGGAACCCTCGACCCGCGGCTCCACGAACCGAAACCGATCGGAACATGCGTGCGCGAGCCTTCGCCAGCGCACGGCCCTCCGGCCCTCCCTGCGGAACGCACCCATGCTCGAGAAGGACGTCACGATCAGCAACAAGCTCGGCCTGCACGCGCGCGCCTCGGCGAAGCTCGTGCAGGCGCTGCACGGCATGCAGGCGAACGCGTTCATCGCGTGCCGTGGCAAGGAAGTCAACGCGAAGAGCATCATGGGCGTGATGATGCTCGCCGCCGGCTGCGGCACCGAGGTGCGGCTGCGCACGGACGGACCCGACGAGGAAGCCGCGATGGCGGCGATGGTCGACCTGTTCGAGCGCAAGTTCGACGAGGGTCAATGAGGCTCGTGCTGGCCGGCTCCGGCGCGTCGCGCGGCATGGCGCTCGGCCGCGCCCGCCTCGAGCAGCCGAGCCGCTACCTCGTCGACGAGCGGCCGCTCGACGCCGACGAGGTCGAAGCCGAGGTCGAGCGCCTGCGCATCGCGATCGCGCGCGCGCGCGACGAGCTGCAGACGCTGCGCGAGAAGCTGCACGGCGCGCTCGCGCGCGAGGTCGCCGAGTTCATCGACGCGCACAGCCTGATGCTGGCCGACCGCGAGCTGACCAGCGGCCTGTTCGACCTGGTCCGCGTCGGCCGCTATCGCGCGAGCGCCGCGCTGAAGATGCAGCGCGACCGTCTCGTCGCCGTGTTCGAGGCGATGGACGATCCGTACCTGCGCGGACGCAAGGAGGACGTCGAGCACGTGATCGCGCGCGTGCAGGCCAATCTCGCGCGCGAATCGAGCGCGGAGGAGCGCCGGCTCGCCGCGCGCGTCGGCGAGATCCTGGTCAGCGACACCGTCGCGCCGTCCGAGCTCGTGCCGCTCGCCGAGCACGGCGTGCTCGGCGTCGTGCTCTCCTCCGGCAGCCAGGTCTCGCACAGCGCGATCCTCGCGCGCTCGCTGCATCTGCCGATGATCGTCGCCGCGCACGACGCGCTCGCGCACATCCAGGACGACGACCTCGTGCTGATCGACGGCGAGCGCGGCGAAGTCGTCGTCCATCCGACCGCGCAGGACCTCGCCGGCTACCGCGCCTGGCAGCGCGAGGTCGCGCAGCGCGGCAAGCGCCTCGCGCGCCTGCGCGAGGCCGACACGCGCACCCGCGACGGCGTGCCGATCGCGCTCTACGCGAACGCCGAGTCGACGGCCGACATCGCGCAGGCGCGCGCGCTCGGCGCGGCCGGCGTCGGCCTGTACCGCACCGAATTCCTGTTCCTGCAACGCAAGGAGCTGCCGGGCGAGGAGGAGCAGTTCCTCGCCTACCGCGATCTCGTGCTCGGCATGGGCGGACTGCCGGTCACGATCCGCACGCTCGACCTCGGCGCCGACAAGGCCGACGCGAGCGGCCTCGTCGTCGACGACGAGGAGAATCCGGCGCTCGGCGTGCGCGGCGTGCGCCTGTCGCTGCTGCAGCCGCAGCTGCTGACGATGCAGCTGCGCGCGATCCTGCGCGCGTCGGGCTACGGCCCGGTGCGCGTGCTCGTGCCGATGGTGTCGACCGCCGACGAGATGCTGAGCGTGCGGCGCATGCTCGAGGAATGCCTGCGCGACCTGCGCGCGACCGGCCAGCTCGTCGCCGAGCGCGTCGAGCTCGGCGCGATGGTCGAGGTGCCGGCCGCGGCGATCGCGCTATCCGGCATGATCCGCGCGCTCGACTTCGTCGCGATCGGCACCAACGACCTGATCCAGTACACGCTCGCGGTCGACCGCAACAACGACCACCTCGCGCACCTGTACGACCCGCTGCACCCGGCCGTGCTGAGGCTGATCGCGCAGACGATCGCGATCGCCCGCCGCGCCGGCCGCGGCGTCACGCTGTGCGGCGAGATGGCCGGCGACAAGCGCTACACGGCGCTGCTGCTCGCGCTCGGCCTGACCGACTTCAGCATGCATCCGGGCCTGCTGCTCGAGGTGCGCGAGATCGTCAACGCGCAGGATTGCGCCGCGCTGCGCGCGCAGGCGCCGAAGCTGCTGCGCGCGACCTCGCGCGACGGCATCCGGCGCCTCGTCGAGGCGCTGCGGACCTGAGCGCGCGGCGCCGCGCGCCCTCAGTGCACGAGCTCGGCGCCGACGATGCGACAGACGAGATCGCGGCGGTCGCCGACGGCCGGATCCGCGCTCGTCGGCCGCCAGCTGCGCTCCGCCTCGATCGCGAGTTCGACGCGGGTTCCGGCCGCCGCGCGCAGCGGCAGCAAGACCGGCGTCAGCACACCGGGACGCAGCGCCTGCGTAAAGCCGGCGCCGCCGAGCCGCGCGCGGAGCTGCTGCCCGGCGGCGAGCTGCGGCGGCGACCACAGCTCGAGCCGCAGCGCGGTCGCCGGCCGCGTCGACACGAAGCACGCCGA
>DASWOS010000076.1:0-1778 GCA_036398645.1 Dokdonella sp.
CGGCCGTCGCGTTCGCGGTCGGGCGGCGCCAGGCGGCGCCGGACACGGCCGCCGCACCGGCCGAGCGGCCGGCCGGCGTCGTCGCCGTGCTGCCGGCCGAGGTCGCCGCGTCGGCCGAGGACGGCTGGCTGCGGCTCGGCCTGATGGATCTGATCGCGACGCGGCTCGGCGGTGCCGGAGTGGCGGTGCTGCCGAGCGACAACGTCGTGCGCTGGGTGCCGGCCGGCACGCGCCGCGACGACGCCGTCGCGATCCTGCGCCGCGCGACCGAGCGCAGCCGGCTCGTCGTGCCGACCGCGCGCCGGGCCGGCAGCGGCTGGATCGTGCGGGCGGAGCTGATCGAGGCGGACGGCCGCTCGCAGGCCGTGCAGGCGCAGGCGGACAACGTCATCGTCGCCGCCGAGCGCGTCGCCGACGGCCTGCTCGACCGGCTCGGCAAGCCGACGAGCGGAAAGCCGACCGACGCGGCCGGGCTGTCCGGCACGGAGCTGCTGCAGCGGATCGACGCCGCGCGGCTCGCGCGCCAACCGGAGCAGGCGCTCGCGCTGATCGACGCGGCCGCGCCCGCGCTGCAGCGCGACGCGTCGGTGCGCCTGCGCAAGGCGCAGGTCGCGCTCGATCTCGGCCGCACCGAGGCGGCGCGCGAGCAGCTCTCCGCGCTCGCGGCCGAGGTGCCGGCAGAGGCCGATCCGAGCCTGCTCGCCGGCGTGCAGCGCAGCCTCTGCATCGCGCTGGCGCAGCTCGGCCGGCCGGACGATGCGCTCAAGACCTGCGACGCGGCGATCGCGCTGCTCGAGGGCCACGGCACGCCGTCGGAGCTCGCGCGCACCTACAACGATCGCGGCGTCGTCTATCTGATGCGCAAGCAGTACGACCTCGCCAGCGGCGACTTCGCGCGCGCGAAGGTCGCGGCGAACGTCGCCGCCGACGCGTTGCTGCTCGCGCAGATCGAGGGCAACGAAAGCAACATGCAGAGCCGGCAGGGCCACTTCGCCGAGGTCGCCGCGACCCAGCAGCGGATCGGGCGCCGTTTCCAGCAGTTCGGCATGATCGACGAGTACGTCAAGTCGCTGATCGGCCAGACCTCGGCGTGGATCACGCTGCTGCATCCGCTCGAGGCGCTCGAGGCCAGCAGCCTCGCGATGGCCGAGGCGCCGCGCGTCGAGCACGCCGGCACGCGCATCGACGCGTACCTGGTGCGCGCGAACGCGCTGGAGCGGAGCGGCCGCTTCGGCGAGGAGCGTGTCCTGCTCGATCGCGCCGTGCAGGAGGCGACCGGCCCGTCGCTCGCGATCGAGCGCGGCATCGCGCGCGCGAGCCTCGCGCGGATCGAGCTCGCATCCGGAGCGCCGGACCTCGCGCTGCCGTCGGCGCGGCGCGCGCTCGACGACCTGCAGTCGCCGGCGGCCGGCGTCCACTGCGCGGACGCCTGGCTCAGCGTCGTGCGCAGCCTCGACGCGCTGCACCGGCTCGACGAGGCGCACGCCGAGGCGCAGGCGTTCTCGGCCTGGGCCGCGGCTTCCGGCGATCTCTCGATCGCGCTGCTCGGGCGTCTCGCCGCGGCGGAGCAGGCGGTCGCCGCCGATCGCGTCGACGACGCGGAGACGGCCTACCAGGCCGCGCTCGACCTCGCCCGGCGCTGGAGCGCGCCGGACCTGCTGTGCGAGGTCGTCGGCTCGTACGGGCGCTTCCTGCTCGCGCGCGGCGACCTGCCGCGTGCGAGCGCGGTCATCGGCCAAGTCTCCGGTTACGCCGAGGCCGACTTCGACGCGGCGCTG
>DASWOS010000077.1:0-1989 GCA_036398645.1 Dokdonella sp.
ATGGGCGCCGACGGCGTGTTCTTCCGCTTCGCCGGCCGCCTGCATCCGCGCTGGCGTACGCCGAACGCCGCGCTGCTGATGCTCGCCGGCTGGGCCGCCGTGCTCGCGCTGAGCGGAACGTTCGACCAGTTGCTGAACTACTCGACGACCGGCGACTGGCTCGGCTACGCGGCCGTCGTCGCGACGCTGTTCTGGTACCGCCGCAGCGGCGCGGCGGCGCCGCCGTTTCGCGTGCCGCTGCATCCGCTGCTGCCGGCGACGTTCGTCGCCGCCGTGCTGATCGTCGTCGCGACGACCGCGTGGCGAAATCCCGGCGACGCCGGCATCGGCGCGCTGATCGTGCTCGCCGGGCTGCCGGTGTATCTGATCTGGCGCCGGCTGCCGCCGCGCTGAGCGGGCGCTGCGCCGAGGCGCGCGGCGCATGCGCCACCGCACGGCGATTCGGCCGCAATGACGCATCGGATCGACCGCTCGATCCAAAGCGCCCGCAAATCCGCGACTCGCGCCGATAATCGCTCGATACGTTATTTGACCCGCCACTTCACATGGCCTTCACAGGCAATGCGAGGGCATTCTAGCCGTACATAAATCTAGCATTCGTGAATGCGCGCGCACCCACTCCCTGGAAAAACCAACAGGTTGCTTGTACGAGCTGCGGCGGACTTTCATTGCCGCGGCCATGCCGCATCAAGGGAGAATTACGATGTTCCGCAAAACGTCTACCGCACGTTTGCCCGCGCCGCGACGGATCGCCTTGCCGGCGGCCGTCGCGCTCGCTTTCTTTGCGCCGCAGGTGTTCGCCGAAACCGGCAGCGCGGGCGCTTACGACGTCTCGATCCACATTTCGGTGCTCGGTCTCAATCTCGACGTCGCGCAGCAGGCGCCGGCGACGATCACCGATGCGACCGAGCCGGAGCACGTCGTCAATCAGCTGCCGTCGATCGACTTCAGCAATGCGCTCGCCGGCGTCACGACCGGCTTGCTGATCAACGAGGCGCAGTACGCGCCGGGGCCGTCGACGAGCGCGGCCGGCGGCGAGAGCCAGGTCACCGGGCTCGACCTCTCGGTCGTGAACCTGCTCGGCACGAGCCTGCTGTCGATCAGCGCCGACGTGATCGACTCGCGCTCGATCGTGGCCGGCTACTGCCTGTCGCAACCCGGGAAGGCGCTGCAGCTCGACGACTACGTGTTCGGCAGCAGCTTCGACGCCGGCAATCTCAACGACAACGGCAGCGGTGCGCCGGGCACCGGCGGCGACAGCCCCGGAGCGACGCTCGGCAACCTGCACGTCTCGATCCTCGGCATCGACGTGCCGGACCTGCCGCTGAACCCGGCGCCGAACACGAGCATCGACCTCGACGCGCTCGGCATCGCCGGCGCTTCGCTGATCCTGAACGAGCAGACCACGGGCGGCGACGGCACGACGCAGCTGACGCGCGCATCGAACGCGCTGCACCTGACGTTGAACGTCGTCGACCTGATCACGGCCGACGTCGTCGTCGCGCACAGCGAAGCCGGCATCGACTGCACGCAGTAGCACCGATCCGCGAAAGCCCCGAGGCGACGCCCTCCGCATCCCGGATGCGGGGGCGTCGTCGTTTCGGGAGACCGGTTTCCGCGCGCGAGCGCCGTGAGTACGCTCGGCCCGCGCGTGCTTGCTCGCGTCGGCGCGATCCCGCCGCGCAGTCCACGCACCTCGTGTGTTCTCGAGCCGTGCTGCACGGCGGCTCGGCTCCTGCGCCGGCGTAGGGCGGCACGCGCGCGTCCCGGCGCCTGTGCCGCTTCGTCGGCAAATGCGACAATCGAACGGTCGCGCACCGCCGGGCGGCGGCGCCGGGCAGTGCGATGCGCAGCAGCGGCCGCAGGCGCGCCGCGCTGGCGCGAGCGTCCGTTCGACTCCGGAGAATCGATGGCCAGCCCTCCCGAACACGGCACCGAACCGGCGCGCAAGCCGCCGCCGCCGCGCGCGCCGCAGCCGATCGCGCTCTC
>DASWOS010000078.1:0-6185 GCA_036398645.1 Dokdonella sp.
ACGACGCGTCGCAGCGTTCGTAGTCCGCGATCAGCGCCGGCTCGCCGGGCTCGTGCGCGAACGGCGCGCCGAGCACGAGCGCGTCGAAGCCGAGCGCCGCGCACGCGGCGAGGCGCGCGTCCCAGCGCTCCGGCGCGCCGAGCTCGCGCGGGTCCGCATGGATCGCGCGGCGCGCCGCCGGCGCCGCCGCCGCGTGCGTGCGCGGCGCGGCCGGAGCGCTGCGCCGCGTCGTCGGCGCACGCGGGTTCGGCGCCGCGCCGGCATCGGCTGCGCCGGCGGTCTGCTTGCGCCGCATCGTCGAACCGGTCGTCGTCATCGCCGCGCCGCGCTACGGCGTCCGCGCACCGGCCGCATCGGGCCGTACCGGCGCCGGCACGGCCGACGGCGTGCGTACGAGCGCGCGCGCGCGTCCGCCTGCGGCCGCCGGCGCGGCCGGCCGCATCGCACCGCGCGTGCGCGGCCGCGTCGCCGCGAGCGCCTCGAGGAAATGCTCGCGCCAGGCGTGCACGTTGCCTTTCTCGACCGCGCGCATCATCTCGCGCCAGCGCCGCCGGCGCTCCGGCAGCGTCATCGTCAGCGCGCGGCACAGCGCATCGGCGCATTCGTCCGGATCGAACGGATTGACGATCAGCGCGCCCTCGAGCTCGCGCGCGGCGCCGGCGAATTGCGACAGCACGAGCACGCCGGGATCGTCGGCGTCCTGCGCGGCGACGTACTCCTTCGCGACGAGGTTCATGCCGTCGCGCAACGGCGTCACCACGCCGACCCTCGCTGCGCGGTACAGCGTGCACAGCGCCTCACGGGCGAAGCTGCGATTGAGGAACTGCACCGGCGTCCAGCCCGGCTGCGCGTAGCGGCCGTTGATGCGGCCGGCGAGCGCCTGCACCGCGTCGCCGAGCGCGTCGTACTCGGGGACGCCGCCGCGCGTCGGCGCGGCGACCTGCACGAACGCGATCTCGCCGTGCAGCTCCGGCTGCCGTTCGAGCAGCCGTTCGAGCGCGCGCAGCCGGAGCGGCAGCCCCTTCGAGTAGTCGAGCCGGTCGACGCCGAGCATCATCTGCCGGCCGGCCAGGTCCGCGCGCAGCTTCGCCGCGTCGGCGGAGCCGATGCCGGCCTGCGTGCTCGTGCGGATCGAGTCGACGTCGATGCCGATCGGGAACGACTCGATGCGCGGGATGCGCTCGACGTGGCGCGCCGCGCGCAGGTAGTCGAAGTACTCGCGCAGGTTCACCGCGTCTTCGGCGGTCTGCACGCCGACGAGATCGTACGCGGCGAGCAGCGGCAGCACCTCGAGATGCGCCGGCAGCGACATCAGCGTCTGCGCCGGCGGCACCGGCACGTGCAGGAAGAAGCCGATGCGATTTTCGAGCCCCCGCCGACGCAGCTCCGACGCGAGCGGGATCAGGTGGTAATCGTGGACCCAGATCGAATCCTCGCGCCGCGCGAGGCGGCCGATCGCGTCGGCGAAGCGCGCGTTGACGCGCAGGTAGCCCTGCAACGACTCGCGCTCGAACGCGACGAGGTCGAGCCGGCCGTGCAGCAGAGGCCACAGCACGCGGTTCGCGTACTCGAGATAGAAATGCCGATGGTCGGCCGCGTTGAGATCGCGCGTGACGAAGCGGATGCGCTGCTTGCGCTCGACGTGCAGCAGCGGACGCTCGGTGATGCGCCCGCTCCAGCCGAACCAGATGCCGCCGACGTCGGCGAGCGCGCTGTGCATCGCCTGCGCGAGCCCGCCGGCGTGGTGCGCGTCGGCCGACACGCGATTCGATACGACGATCAGGCGGCCGCCGCCGAGCGGCGCCGCCGCGGCGTCCGCGTGCTCCGCCGCGTCGGCCGCCGTGAGTTTTTCGGAACGCTCCATGGAATGCCTCGCCCTGTGTCTTGCGGCGGGCTCAGCAAGCGATGTGCCATCACGGGAGGCCGCGGTCTGCGGCGGTGCAGCGAGATCGGCCGGTGAAAAACTTTCCGGCGAAGAGGGAAGAATTCGTGGTCGCCGTCACGCGAGATTTCGGAACGATTTCAACGGCCGCGCGGCTCGCGCCGGTGCGGATGCCGTATGACGGCGCCCCGAAACGCAGCGTCGCGGCGGAGCACGCTCCGCCGCGACGCTGCTCGACCGTATCGCGGAGCCGCTTACCGCTGCGGCTTCTGGCACTTCTCGTACTCGGACTCGGTGACCTTGCCGTCGCCGTCCTTGTCGCACTTCGTGAAGTTCGTCGCGAGCCAGCTGTTCGTCGGCGCGTCCTCGCGCGTGACGTAGCCCTTGTCGTGGCCCTTCAGCATGCTCCAGTCGTCGCCGCCGGAGCCTTGCAGCGTCAGCGGGTCCTGCTTCTGCTGCTGGACCTCGTGATGCGCCTGCGACGTCGTCGGCGGCGTCTGCGCGACCGCGGCGGTCGCCGTCGCGCACAGCAGGGCGGTCAGAAAGCTCTGATGAAGCCGATGCGTATTCATGATGTCCTCGCTGTCCTCGGAATGATGGAACGGCGCGACGCTAGTGCGCCGCGGGTGAGTCGCCGATGAAGCGCGGCGGCGCCGGTACGGCTCGCGTTCATTGCCCCGCGGCCGCTTCCGGCGGCTTCGTCGCCGGCTCGTCGCCGACGTGCTGGCCGTTGCGCCAGGTGTTCGGGCACAGCGGGTGCGCATAGATCGACGCGCCGTCGGTCTCCGCGTAGACGATGTCGTCGGCGCCGGGGCCTTCGGCCGGGTCGCGCTTCATCGCGCTGCGGATGCGCTTGGCGATCTCGTGGTCCGCGCACGGCGTGTCGCCGCTGACGCCGAGCGCGCCGACGCGCGTGCGTCCGTCGTAGAGCGGCACGCCGCCGCCGAACGTGATCAGGCCGCCGCAGGCTTCGCCGACGCCACCGGCGTCCTGCGGCGCGTTGAAGCACTTCGGATTGAACGGCGACGCCGACGCGGCGCCCCACAGCGAATGGCCGGGCAGGCTCATCGTGTAGAGCCGCGCCGTCGACATCGGCGCGGTGTCGCTCGAGAACGCGTTCGCGGTGAACGCCTTCGCCTTCGCGATCGACTGCGCGCCGGGCCACGGCGCGGTGACGTCGTCGCTGCCGGTCGCGATCGCGCAGAGCGCGCCGCTGCGGTCGACGATCGCCGCCCATTCGAGGCGGCCGCTCGCGAAGCCGCCGGCCTCGCCCTGCGCGGGCGCCTCCTTCAGCCAGCGCCGCAGCGCGTCCGCGTCCGGCAGCGCGCCGCAGCCGTTCGCCGAGCGCACGCCGGGGCGCGCCTCTCCGGCGCTCGGCGCGCTGCCGCCGCCGTTGCACGCAGGGAGCGAGACGAGGCAGGCGAGACTGACGACGCGGGGAATCGACGCAACACGGTTCATCGGCGGCTCCTTTCCGGCACTCGGCCGGCCTGGTGGTGAATCGGCGTGCCGGCCATGCACGATCTGCGCCCGTTCGCCGCCGCGACCGCTCCGCGTCGCCGCGGATCGGCGCCGCCGCCGGCCCGCGAGCGCGCGTCGCGGCCACGCACGCATTCCTTGCGCGGCGCCCGTTTCGCGCGCCGCGAAGCACGCGCCGCGAACGCGCGGAGGCGAGCATTTTTCGGCGCCGGCGGCATGGAGTTCACGTGTCGCGCGCGTCGGCACGCGTCGAAGCGCGCACGACGCCGGCGCGAATCCCGACACGCCGGCGAACACGCCCGCGCGTGTTGCGCGCGCCGCGGCCTCGAAGGCGCGGTCCGGCCATGCGCGGACCGAGCCGTCGCTGTCGCGAGCGACGCCGAACGGACGCCGCGTCGAACGCTCGGCCTCGGCGAGCAATCGAGGACTGTCGGGCGGCTGGCGCCGATCCGCTTCGCGCCGGACGCCGGACGCCGGCCGTTCGGCGATCGACGGCCGCGCGGGTGGCCGGCCCGCAGCGCAGCGTCTTTCGAGCGCGAGCGTGGATGCGCGTGCACTCCCGCTCGCGCCTCGTGAGCGCCGCGGGTTCCGCGTCGTTCGCGCGCGCTCCGCACCGGGGGCACTTCGCGGGATTGATTCGCAATTCGCGATGCGCAATACGGCAACGGCGCGGTGCGCACTCGGGCATCGTCCACCGCTTATATGCACGGCGTTTTATGCACGGCGTTGCGATGCGTGGCGGCACCGAGCTGCGCCGGCAGCGAACGGCGCCGCGGTCGAACGCGCCGCGTCGCGCCCGCGGTCACGAACGTCGCGCGCGTTGCGGCCGTGCGCGCGTCGCGTGCGCGCGTTCGCATGTGCGCGTTCGCATGTGCGCGCGTTCGAGCGCGCGCACATCCGATCGACGCGGACGCGCCACATGAATATGGGAATGCACGCGCGCCACGTCGACGTCGGCGCAGCGTCGTCGGTACGCATCGCGGCGGGCCGAGCACGCGGTGGCCGCCGCCGCACGCGTCGCGGCGGGTCGCACCGGCCCTGATGAACGTGCGGCGGGTGAGCGACCGTGCGCGCCGGCGCTCACGGCTGCGCAAGAAAAGCGCGCGCGCCGATCGCAGGCGCGCATCGCGTGCAGCGCCGACGCCGCCTGCGTAGGAATTTCACGCGCGCGGAACCTGTTCCCGAGTTCGGCGCGCACGGACGCGGCGTCAACCCGTGCGTTCGCGCGGTGCGGCAGCACGGCATGGAAAATGCTCGCGGCCAGACGACGAACTCCGGATGCGCCCGCGCCGCGCTCGCTGCGGCCGGGCGGCCGCTTCGGCATGCAAGGACGACACGAGCGCTCCAACGACGAATCACCGAGGGACCGCGCCGGCATTCTGCCGCACGCGGCCTGCGCGCTCGTCGCCGCGGCGCTGTGCGCCTGCGCGCCGTTCCGTGCGAGCCCGAACCGCAACTCGATGCGCGCCGCGGCGCCGGTCGAGGGCGTCGTCGCCGAGCCGGCGGCGCCGTGGCCCGGCGAGCGCTGGTGGATCGACTACCGGCGTCCCGATCTCGATCGGCTGATCGAGCAGGCGCTGTCCGCCGCACCGACGCTCGACGTCGTGCGCGCGCGCTTCGCGATCGCCGCGAGCCAGGTCGAAGCCGCGCGCGCGGAGGCGCGGCCGCAGCTCGACGTCGCAGGCGGCGCTTCGCGCAGCCACGTCGGCACGTCGACCGCGACGTCGTCCGCATCCGCGTCGCCGCCGCCGGCCACGGGCGAGACGCCGGCGCAGCCCGGCGCGTCGTCCGGCGCGACGCTGCCCGACTGGAACAGTGCGGTCTTCGCCGGCGCGGCGGTGCGCTACGAATTCGATTGGTGGGGCGCGAAGCGCGCCGCGGTCGAATCCGCGCTCGACGCCGCGCACGCGGGCGCGGCCGAGACGCGAGCCGCGGCGTGGCTGCTCGAGTACGCGATCGCGTCGACGTACTTCGATTGGAACGCGACGCAGCTGCGCCTCGCGCTCGCGCGCCGCGCCGTCGAGCTGCAGAGCGAGCGGCTGCGCATCGCCGAGTTCCGCGGCGGCCGCGGCCTCGACACGCCGCAGGCGGCCGAGAACGTGCGCGCGGACCTCGCGCAGGCGGAGCAGAACGTCGCCGCGCTCGACGCGGCGGCGCGCACCGACGAGGCGAGCCTCGCCGCGCTGCTCGGCGTCGCGCCGGCCGCGCTGCCGGCATTGCAGGCGGCGCCGCTGCCGGCAGCCGCGACGGCGGTACCGGACGACCTGAAGCTCGGCCTGGTCAGCCGCCGGCCGGATCTCGCCGCGAGCCGCTGGCGCGTCGAGGCGGCCGCGCGCGAGGTCGACGTCGCGCGCGGGGCGTTCTATCCGACCGTCAGCGTCAGCGCGCTCGCGGCCGTGCTGAACTCGCGGCCGACGCCGGGTGCGTCGACGACGCTGCGCTTCCTCGACGTCGGTCTGTCCGCGTACCTGCCGCTGCTCGACGGCGGCCGCGTGCAGGCGCGCTACGACACGAGCCAGCGCGAGCTCGACGAGGCGATCGCCGAGTACAACCAGAGCCTCGTCGCCGCCGCGTCGGACGTCGCGCGCGCGAAGGTCGCGCTCGACGGCGCGCGCGAGCAGCGTGCGCGGCGCGGCGGCGCGGCCGCCGCCGACGAGACCGCGTTCGCGATCGGGCGCACGCGCGAGACGTCCGGCGTCGGCGATCCGCGCGACACGCTCGCGGCCGAGCTCGCGCTCGTCGAGCAGCGCGACGCGCTCGCCGAGCTCGACGGGCGCCTCGTCGCGGCCGATCTCGGCCTGATCCGCGCGCTCGGCGGCGGCTG
>DASWOS010000079.1:0-2516 GCA_036398645.1 Dokdonella sp.
ACGCCGCAGCGCGCTTCGCTGCTGCTCGCGATCGCCTTCGCGGCCACGTGGTTCGTGAGCACGGCGATGGCCGCGCACCTGCCCGAGCTGCTGCAGGCGAGCGGCGCGACGCTCGCCGTCGCGGTCGGCGTCGGCGCGCTCATCGGCCCGGCACAGGTCGCCGGTCGCCTGCTCGAGTTCGGCGTGCTGCGCCGCGTCCATCCCTTGCTCTCGGCACGGCTCGCGGCGCTGCTCCATCCGCTCGGCGCGATCGCGCTGAGCGTCGTCGGCGGGCCGGCCGCGGCCGTGTTCACGGTCCTGCACGGCGCCGGCAACGGCGTCCTCACGATCGCCAAGGGCACGTTGCCGCTCGCGCTGTTCGGGCCGCAGGGCTACGGCCACCGCCAGGGCTGGCTGATGGTCCCGGCGCGCATCGCGCAGGCGCTGGCGCCGTGGCTTTTCGGCGTGATGCTGGCGCGATTCGGCGCGCACGCGATCTGGGGCTCGGCCGCGGTCGGCCTGATCGCGTTCGTGTCGCTGGCCACGCTGCGCGCACCGCCGGCGGCGTCGAACCCCGCTCGCGACGCGGGCTCGACGGACGCGAGCGGCGCCAGCGTCTGAAGAGCGGCTGGCGCTGACGCTACAGGCGCTAACAGGCGCTACTGGCGCGGCTCGCCGCGGCCGTTGACGGCGATCGTCGGGCCGGGCGGCGTCGCCATCTGGACGCGGTGCTCGACGCCGCGGAAGTAGTAGACGACGTCGTAGTACGACGGCGGCGCGTTGCTCGCCACGTTCTCGCAGCGCTGCACGTCGCGGCCGGTGGCCGGATCGCGGATGCGGTCGACGTTCGCGCCGAGCGCGCCGCCGGCGACGGCGCCGCCGATCGTCGTCACGGTCTTGCCGCTGCCGCCGCCGAGCTGGTGGCCGAGGATGCCGCCGAGCACGCCGCCGATGATGCCGCCGGCCGGGTTCAGGTCGCGTCGCTCGCTCGGCTGGCGCTCGACCCAGCAGCGCTGCTCCGGCGGCCCGGCGACGGCGCGCACCGATGAGACCGGCACGTCGAACAGGCGCTCGCTCGGGCGCTGGCGGTATTCGTACGTGGGCGCCGGCAGCGGCGGCGGCGCTTCCGCGACGTATTGCGGCCGCCCTTGAGCCGGCCGCACCGACGAGATCCGGTTGTCGAGGCCCATGCCGCGCAGCGAGTCGTAGCTGCCCGGGCGCAAGACGACGCAGCGGCCGTTGAAGCCGGCGTCCTCGCACACCTCCCAGCGGCCGCGCTCGACGACGACCGACGAGGCGCGGTCGTTGAAGCCGATGTTGGCGAAGTTGTCGACGACGCTGCGCGCCGCGAACGCGCGGCCGCGAAAGCCTTCGCCTTCGTAGAACGTGACCTGCGCCATCGCGTGGCCGGCAGCGAGCAAGGCCGCCGCGGCGACGACGGGTCTGAATGTGTGGCTGATCTTCTTCATCGAACTCTCCTGAACGAATGTCTCTCGGCCCGACGGGCACGTTCATGCAACGCGACACGCGGGCACGGCGCCGACGGTAATGGCCAGCGTTTGGTTAAGAAAGGTATTCCGTCCGGCGATCACGCACCGACTACACGACGATGCGGCGTCGGCCTACAGGCAGCGCGTCGAGCGCGCGATGCACAACGTCGGGGAGCCTTATCCGGCCGCGGGCGGATAGTCGGCGCCGACGGTCGTCGCTTCCCACGCGTCGAAGTCGGCGCGCAGCGTCTCGAGCTTCTTGCGCGCCAGGCCGAGCGCGGCCTGGCCGAGCAGCAGGCGCAGCGGCGGCTTGTCGGCGAGCGCCGCTTCGATGATCGCCTCGGCCGCGCGCACCGGATCGCCCGGCTGGTTGCCGCTGCGGCCGGTGATGAGCTTGCGCCTCTCGCCCGCGGTCGCGTCGTAGGCCTCGATGCGCCGCCGCGACTGCGACATCGACGCGCCGGCCCAGAGCGTGCGGAACGGGCCCGGCTCGACGATCAGCACATCGATGCCGAGCGGCCGCACCTCGACCGCGAGCGACTCCGAGAGGCCTTCGACCGCGTACTTGCTCGCGTGGTAGTAGCCGGTGCCCGCCGAGCTCACGAGGCCGCCGATCGACGAGACGTTGACGACGAGGCCGCTGCCCTGCGCGCGCATCGCCGGCAGCACCGCCTTGGTCATGTCGATGAGGCCGAAGACGTTGGTGTCGAAGAGCGACCGCACGGCCGCGTCCTCGCCTTCCTCGATCGCGCCGAGGTAGCCGTAGCCGGCGTTGTTGACGAGCACGTCGATGCGGCCGAAGCGCGCCATCGCGGCGCCGACGGCGGCATCGATCTGGCTCGCGTCGGTGACGTCGAGTGCGAGCGCGACGGCGCTGTCGGCATGGCCCTCGATCAAGTCGGCGACCTTGGCCGGATCGCGTGCGGTGACGACGGCACGCCAGCCGCGCGCGAGCACGAGCTTGTCCAGCTCGCGGCCGAAGCCGGTGGAGCAGCCGGTGATGAGCCAGACGGGGCGGTCGCGATGCATCATGGTCTTGTCTTTCGA
>DASWOS010000080.1:0-4888 GCA_036398645.1 Dokdonella sp.
GCTCAGCGGAGCGCACGCGGCATGACGGTGATGCAGGCGGCGGTGTTCCGCGGCGACGGCCGCATCGAGCTCTGCACGGCGCCACGCCCGCAGCCCGGGCCCGGTGAGGTCTGCGTACGCCTCGAAGGCTGCGGCGTCTGCGCGTCGAACCTGCCGGTCTGGTCCGGCCGGCCCTGGTTCACGTATCCGCTCGCGCCCGGCGCGCCGGGCCACGAGGGCTGGGGCGAGGTCGTCGCGCTCGGCGAGGGCGTCGAGGACGTCGCGCTCGGCGAGCGCGTCGCGCTGCTCTCGGGCCGCGCGTACGCCGAGTACGACGTCGCGCGCGCCGACGCGCTCGCGCACATTCCCGCGTCGATGCACGGCCAGCCGGTGCCCGGCGAGCCGCTCGCGTGCGCGATGAACATCTTCCGCCGCAGCGACATCCGCGCCGGCCAGCGCGTCGCGGTCGTCGGCGTCGGCTTCATCGGCGCGCTGCTGATCCAGCTCGCGGTGCACGCCGGAGCCGAGGTCGTCGCGCTGTCGCGGCGCGCGTACGCGCGCGAGGTCGCGCTCGAATGCGGCGCGCGCGAGGCGTTCGCGACCGACGACACCTACGCGGCGATCGGCGCGGCGATGGAGCTCGCCAGCGGCGGCTACGCGCGCGTCGTCGAGGCGGCCGGCGAGCAGGTCACGCTCGACATCGCGAGCGCGCTCGCCGCCGAAGGCGGCCGGCTCGTGATCGCCGGCTACCACCAGGACGGACCGCGCCAGGTCAACATGCAGCAGTGGAACTGGCGCGGCCTCGACGTCGTCAACGCGCACGAACGCGACGCGGCGGTCGCCGCGAACGGTCTGCGCGAGGCGATGCGCGCGGTCGCCGACGGCCGCCTCGACCCGACGCCGCTGCTGACGCACCGCTACGGCCTCGACGAGCTGCCGCGCGCGTTCGAGGCGATGCACGCGCGGCCGGACGGGTTCCTCAAAGCGACGGTGATCGCATGAACGCGCGGCTCCGTCCGGCGCCGCGCGCACCGCGGCTCGGTTTCCTCGGCGTCGGCTGGATCGGCCGGCATCGCATGCGCGCGCTGCGCGAGGCCGGCGTCGGCGAGGTCGCCGCGCTCGCCGACGCGCAGCCGGACGTGCTCGCCGCGGCCGCCGACGACGCGCCCGCCGCCGAGCGCGTCGACTCGCTCGACGCGCTGCTCGCGTGCGATCTCGACGGCGTCGTCATCGCGACGCCGAGCGCGCTGCACGCGGCGCAGGCGGTCGCCGCGCTCGAGCGCGGCGTCGCGGTGTTCTGCCAGAAGCCGCTCGCGCGCACGGCCGCGGAGGCGCGGCGCGTCGTCGATGCCGCGCGCGCGAACGATCGCCTGCTCGGCGTCGACTTCAGCTACCGCTTCGTCGCCGGCATCGTGCCGCTGCGCGAGGCGATCCTGCGCGGCGAGCTCGGCCGCATCTACGCGGTCGACCTCTGCTTCCACAACGCGTACGGGCCGGACAAGCCGTGGTTCTACGACGTCGCGCAATCCGGCGGCGGCTGCGTCATGGACCTCGGCATCCATCTCGTCGATCTCGCCGAATGGGTGACCGGCGACGTGCCCGGTATGGACCCGGTCGACGCGCGGCTCTACGCGCAGGGCCGCGCGCTGTCGACGCCGGTCGACGCGGTCGAGGACTACGCCGCCGTGCAATGGCGCACGGCCGCCGGCGCCTGCGTGCGGCTCGCCTGCTCGTGGCGGCTGCCGGCCGGCCGCGACGCGGTCATCGAGGCCGCGTTCTACGGCACGCACGGCGGCGCCGCGCTGCGCAACGTCGACGGCTCGTTCTACGACTTCACGCTCGAGCGCTTCGACGGCACGCGCCGCGAGCGCCTGGCCGGGCCGCCGGACGCGTGGGGCGGCCGCGCGCTCGTGCACTGGGCCGAGCGGCTCGCCGGCGGCGCCGGCTTCGACGCCGAGGCCGAGCGCTTCGTCGACGTCGCGCACACGATCGACCGGATCTATGGCCGTTGACGCCGCCCTCGTGAGCCGCTCCGCACCGGCCCGCGTCGAGCCGCGCGCGGCCGCGCGCCGCGTGCTGATGAGCGCGGACACGGTCGGCGGCGTCTGGCGCTACGCGCTCGAGCTCTGCCGCGCGCTGATCGCGCGCGGCCACGAGGTCGCGCTGGCGACGATGGGGCGCATGCCGGATCGCGCGCAGCGCCGCGAAGCCGACGCGATCCGTGGCCTCGAGCTGTATCCGAGCGGCTATCGGCTGGTCTGGATGGACGGCGCGTGGGGCGACGTCGCGACGGCCGGCGAGTGGCTGCTCGCGCTCGCCGCGGACGTGCGGCCCGACGTCGTGCACCTGAACGATCTCGGCCACGGCGATCTGCCGTGGCCGGCGCCGGTGCTGATCGTCGGCCATTCGTGCGTGCTGTCGTGGTGGGACGCCGTGCACCGCGCACCGGCGCCGCCGGAATGGTCGCGCTACGCGGCGCACGTGCGCCGCGGGCTCGGCGCGGCCGATCTCGTCGTCGCGCCGACCCGCGCGATGCTCGCCGAGCTGCAGCGGTTCTACGGTCCGCTGCGCCGCACGCGCGTGATCGCGAACGGGCGTAGCCGTCCGCAGGCGCCGGCGTGCGCGCGCGAGCCGATGGTGCTGTCGGCGGGGCGGCTCTGGGACGAGGCGAAGAACGTCGGCGCGCTCGCCGCGGCCGCGCCGCGCGTGCCGTGGCCGGTGCGCGTCGCCGGGCCGGACCGCGCGCCGGACGGCGCGCGCATCGCGCTCGCGAACGTCGAGCTGCTCGGCACGCTCGACGCCGCCGCGCTCGACGGCTGGCTCGCGCGCGCGCCGATCTACGCGCTGCCGGCGCGCTACGAGCCGTTCGGGCTGTCCGTGCTCGAGGCCGCGCAGAGCGGTTGCGCGCTCGTGCTCGGCGACGTGCCGAGCCTGCGCGAGAACTGGGACGGCGCCGCCGCGTTCGTCGCGGCGGACGACGTCGACCGCCTCGTCGTCGAGCTGAACCGCCTGATCGGCGACGACACCCGCCGCGCGCGGCTCGGCGCAGCGGCGCGGCGCCGTGCGCAGCGCTTCACGCCAGCCGCGATGGCCGCGGCCTACGCCGACGCGTACACCGCGCTCGACCCGCGCCACCGCGGCGCCGATCCGCAGCGCCGTCACGCCGGAGTCGCGCCATGAAGTTCGTGCTGTTCTATCACTCGCTCGTCTCGGACTGGAACCACGGCAATGCGCATTTCCTGCGCGGCGTCGTCGCCGAGCTGCTCGCGCGCGGCCATGCCGTCGAGGTGTACGAGCCGGCCGACGGCTGGAGCCGCAGCCAGCTCGTCGCCGAGCACGGCGAGGCGCCGCTCGCCGAGTTCGCGGCGCGCTTTCCGCCGCTGTCGAGTCGCACGCACGACTACGACGTCGCGTCGGTCGATCTCGACGCGGCGCTCGACGGAGCCGACGTCGTCGTCGTGCACGAATGGAACCCGCCCGAGCTCGTCGCGCGGATCGGCCGCCATCACCGCGGCGCGCGCGGCCGCCGGCGCCTGCTGTTCCACGACACGCACCATCGCTCGGTGTCCGCGCCCGCGGAAATGGTGCGCTACGACCTCGCCGACTACGACGGCGTGCTCGCGTTCGGCGAGACCGTGCGCCGGCGCTATCTCGAGAACGGCTGGTGCGCGCGCGCGTGGACCTGGCACGAGGCCGCCGACGTGCGCGTGTTCCATCCGATCGAAGGCGTCGAGCGCGAGCGCGATCTGGTCTGGATCGGCAACTGGGGCGACGACGAGCGCGCACGCGAGCTCGAGGAGTTCCTGATCGAGCCGGTGCGCCGGCTCGGCCTCGCCGCCGAGGCGTACGGCGTGCGCTATCCGGCGCACGCGCTCGACGCGCTCGCGCGCGCCGGCATCGCGTACCGCGGCTGGCTCGCGAACCATCGCGTGCCCGAGGTCTACGCGCGCTTTCGCGCGACCGTGCACGTGCCGCGGCGTCCGTACGCCGAGGCGCTGCCCGGCATCCCGACGATCCGCATGTTCGAAGCGCTCGCCTGCGGCATGCCGCTGGTGTCGGCGCCGTGGCGCGACGACGAGGGCCTGTTCGAGCCGGGCCGCGACTATCTCGTCGCCGCCGACGGCGAGGACATGTGCCGCAAGCTCGCCGACGTGCTCGCCGACGCCGGCCTCGCCGCCGAGCTCGCCGCGCACGGCCTCGCCACGATCCGTGCGCGGCACACCTGCGCGCATCGCGTCGACGAGCTGCTCGAGCTTCTGCGCACGCTCGACGCGCCGGCGCGCGCGGCCGCGCCGGCCGGCGCGGCGCGATCCGTCCCCATCGAGGAGAACACCGCCCATGCCTGACGCCCTCAGCATCGCGTTCTTCGGATCGAGCCTGCTGTCCTCGTACTGGAACGGCGCGGCGACGTATTACCGCGGCATCCTGCACGCGCTCGCGCGGCGCGGCCACCGCGTGACGTTCTTCGAGCCGGACGCGTTCGGGCGCCAGCAGCACCGCGACATCGATCCGCCGCCGTGGGCCGAGGTCGTCGTCTACGAGCCGAGCGAGGACGCCGCGCTGGCGATGCTCGAGCGCGCGCGCGCGGCCGACGTCGTCGTCAAGGCCAGCGGCGTCGGCGTGCTCGACGCGCTGCTCGAGCGCGAGGTGCTCGCGCTGAAGGCGCCGAACCGCAGCGTCGTGTTCTGGGACGTCGACGCGCCGGCGACGCTCGAGCGCCTCGACGCGGACGCGTCGGACGCGTTCCGCGCGCTGGTGCCGCGCTACGACCTCGTGCTGACCTACGGCGGCGGCGCTCCGGTCGTGGACGCCTACCGCTCGTTCGGCGCGCGGGAGTGCGTCCCGGTCTACAACGCCCTCGACCCATCGACTCACCACCCGGTGCCGCCGGTCGAGCGGTTCGAAGGCG
>DASWOS010000081.1:0-18553 GCA_036398645.1 Dokdonella sp.
GCCGGTGCTCGCGCGCATGGAGCAGCGCGGCGTGCTGGTCGACACCGTCGCGCTGAAGCAGCAGAGCCACGAGCTCGCGCGGCGCATGCACGAGCTGACCGAGCGCGCGTTCGCGCTGGCCGGACGCAACTTCAGCCTCGATTCGCCGAAGCAGCTGCAGGCGCTGCTGTTCGACGAGCTGCGCCTGCCCGCGCTGCTGAAGACGCCGAGCGGCCAGCCGTCGACGAACGAGGACGCGCTCGCGGCGATCGCGGACCAGCACGAGCTGCCGCGTTTGATCCTCGACTATCGCGGCCTCGCGAAGCTGCGCAGCACGTACACCGAAAAGCTCGCCGAGATCGTCAATCCGCGCACCGGCCGCGTGCACACGAGCTACGGCCAGGCGATCGCGGCGACCGGACGGCTGTCCTCGTCGGAGCCGAACCTGCAGAACATCCCGATCCGCACCGAGGAGGGGCGGCGCATCCGCCAGGCGTTCGTCGCGCCGCCCGGATGGCGCGTCGTCGCCGCCGACTATTCGCAGATCGAGCTGCGCATCATGGCGCACCTGTCCGGCGACGCCGGCCTGCTCGCGGCGTTCCACGGCGGCCAGGACGTGCACCGCGCGACCGCGGCCGAGGTGTTCGGGCTGCCGCAGGATCAGGTCGACCCGAATCAGCGCCGCGCGGCGAAGGCGATCAACTTCGGCCTAATGTACGGCATGAGCGCATTCGGCCTCGCGCGCCAGCTCGCCGTGCCGCGCGGCGAGGCGCAGGACTACATGGCGCGCTATTTCGCGCGCTACCCCGGCGTCGCGACGTTCATGGAGGAGACGCGCGAGAAGGCGCGCCGCGACGGCTACGTCGAGACGCTGTTCGGTCGCCGCCTGCACCTCGACTACATCAACTCGCGCAATCAGGCGCAGCGCGCCGGCGCCGAGCGCGCCGCGATCAACGCGCCGATGCAGGGCACCGCGGCCGACATCATCAAGCGCGCGATGATCGCCGTCGACGACTGGCTGCGCGAGCGCGCCGACGTCGCGCACATGCTGCTGCAGGTTCACGACGAGCTCGTGTTCGAGGTGCGGGAGGACCGCGTCGAGGACATCGTCGCCGGCGTCCGCCAGCGCATGATGCAGGCGGCGGAGCTCGCCGTGCCGCTCGTCGTCGACGTCGGCGCGGGCGCGAACTGGGACGAAGCGCATTAGCCGGCGTCGCCGGCGCGTCGCCGAAATTGTCGACCTCGTCACGCAGGTGAACGCCCGATAAACGCGTCCGGTACCGCCCTGGAAACTTTCCGGGCGTATGCCTATCTATGTTTCCGGGCGCACGCAACGGCGCCCTGGTTCACTCACCTCCCTGAGTGCAACCCGCGAAGGCCGGTCCCTCCCCAGACCGGTTTTCCCCGCCCCGAGGGCTCCCCCTGGCCCTCGGGGCATTTTATTTCTGCGGCGCGCGTTCGGCTCGGACGCGCGCCGCTTTCGTCTGCGACGGCGCCGATGTCGGCGCTCGGACGCGAAGCGTCGCGCATTGCGGTCCAGCGAAGTCGGTGCGCCCAGGGCGCGTCGTCGCGGTCGGCGGCATGCGGACGCTCGCCGCAGATGCGCAGGTGCGCGGGTGCGGATCAGCCGGCCAGGCATGACGCGCGCATCGAGCGACCGACGCGTCCGCGCCGGTCCCGCGCACCGCCGCTGCGGCCGATCGCCGCAGTGGCGAGGACCTGCCGATCCCGTCGACCGACGGTCGCGTGGCCGGCGACCGGCCTCGGCGCATCGGTGATTACGCTCCCGGTCCGTGCGACGCCGGCGGCGCGCGCGAGCGCGCGTCGCTGGGCGGCCGCGGTCCGGCGCTCAACCCGGCCCGGCGAGCGCCTTCAGCAGCGCCGCGCGCGGCAGCTTGCCGGTCTCGTTGCGCGGCAGCGCGGCGACCTTGCGCAGCGGCCGCGGCAGGAATGCCGGGTCGATCGCGGCGCGCAGCTCGCCGAGCAGATCCGCCTCGGAACGATCCGGCGCGACGACGAGCGCGGCGATCCGCCGCACGCCGATCGCGTCGGGCTCATCGAGCTGCACGACTGCGGCGTCGTGCACGCCGGACAGCGCGAGCACGCGCCGCGTCAGGTCCGCGAGCGAAGCGCGCTTGCCGGCGATCTCGATCAGGTCCGCATGGCGCCCGCGCAGTCGGAAGCGGCCGCCGGGCCGCAGCTCGACGAGATCCTGCAGCGTCACCGACTGCACGAAGTACGGCGCTTCGACGAGCGTGCCGTCCGGCTGCGGGCGCAGCTGCACGTCAGAATACAGGCGCCAGTCGGCTTCGGACGCGCTGCGCCGCTGCGCGATAACGCAGGTTTCGGTCGAGCCGAACAGCTCGAGCACCGGCGCGCCGTAGCGCGCCTCGGCCGCGGCGGCGAGCTCCTGCGGCAGCGGCGCGGTCGCCGAGGTGATCGCGCCGAGCGCCGGCAGCGGCGCCGGGTCGTCGAGCAGCGCGCGCAGGTGCACCGGCGTCGTGACCAGCACGCGCGGCGCCGGCACCTCGGCCAGCGCCGCGGCGACGTCGGCCGGGAACAGCGGCCGACCGCCGTGCACGGCGAATGGGCCGAGCAGCGGCAGCAGCACCGACAGCTCGATGCCGTACATGTGCTGCGGCGGCACGGTCGCGACGACGTGGGTGAGTTCGCCGTCGGCGAGCGCGAGCACGTCCGCGATCGCGGCGACGTTGTGTGCCGTGCTCGCGTGGAATGCGGCCCACGGTTTCGCGTTCGGCTTCGGCTGGCCGGTGCTGCCCGAGGTGAAGCCGATCGCGACGATCTGGTCGGCGCCGAGCGTCGGCACCTCGGCGTCGCGCTCACCGCCGAGCGCCGGCAACTGCACGAAGCGCGCCGGCGCCGGCACGAGCGTGCGCTCGGCGAGCGCGCAGGCGTTCGGATACGCCGCGAGCACCTCGTCGACCGCATGCGGCGCGCGCGACGGCGGCAGCAGGTTCGTTCCGCCGCGGCACGCGACCGCGCAGAACGCGACGAGGAACGCGTAGCGGTCCTCGCAGAGATTGACCGCCTCGCGCGCGCAAGGCAGCGCCGCGGCGGCGCGGCGCACGTCGGCGAGGAATTCGTCGAGGCGCACGGCGCGGCCGTCGCGCCAGGCGAACGTGCGGCCGGCGTCGGCCACGTTAATCAAAGGCAGCGTGCGCGCGGCACGCTCCGGAACAGCGGACATTTCCCCTCCGGCTCGACTAAAGACGCAGAACCGCCCCGCTGATAGCGTCGCGGATCGGCGTCGGTCGCTCAAGCCCCCCGACGCGACCGTTCAGGATCGCGGCGAGACGGTCGCCGAACGCGGAACGAACCGCGTCGGCGTCGCGCAGCGGCGGTTCGCCGTGACGGTTCGCGCTGGTCGAGACCAGCGCCGCTCCGAACGCGCGGCAGAGCTCGGCCGCGGGCGCGTGCGCGGTCACGCGCAGCGCGATGCCGGCGTGCGCGCCGGAGAGCCATGCCGGTGCGTCGGCCGCGCGCGGGAACACCCAGGTGTGCGGTCCGGGCCAGGTCGCTCGCGCGCGCGCGAGCGCTGCGGCCGGCGTCGCGGCGCGGTCGATGTACGGCTCGATCTGGGCGAAGTCCGCGCCGATCAGCAGCACGCCGTGCGTCGGCGGACGCTGCTTCAGCGCGAACAGGCGCTCGAATGCGGCCGCGTCGCGCGGATCGCAGCCGAGGCCGTAGACCGCTTCGGTCGGGTAGGCGACGACGCCGCCGGCGCGCAGCGCGGCCGCCGCGGTGCGGAGCTCGGCTGCGTCGGCGTCGGCGTCATGCACGACGCGGCCGTCTGTGTGCCGCCGTTCCGGCGCGCACGAGCGCGCTGCCGGCACCGAGCGCGGCGGACGTCGTCACGGCGCGGCCGGCGTGCGCCGCGCCGCGGTCTTCTTCGCCGCGCTCTTCGCGGCCGGCGCCTTCTTCGCGGCTTTCTTCGCCGGCGCGCGCTTCGCCGGCGCGCGCCGGGCCGGCGCGGCCGGCGTTCCGCCGTCGGCGGCACCGGCCTTCGCCGGCGCGGACTTCGCGCCGCGGCCGAAGCGGCCGCCGCGCTTGGGCCGGTTCGGCGCCGCGGCGAGCAGCTCCGCGCATTCCTCGGCGGTCAGTTCGGACGGCTCCTTGCCCTTCGGAATCCGCGCGTTCTTCTCGCCGTCGGTGATGTACGCGCCGTAGCGGCCGTTCAGGACCTGCGTGCCGTTGCCGAAGTCCTTGACGATGCGGTTCGCGATCGCCTCGGCCTTCTCGCGGATCAGCGCGAGCGCGCGCGGCAGCTCGATCGTGTACGGATCGTCCTCGGGCTTCAGCGATGCGTACGTGCTGCCGTGCTTGACGAACGGGCCGAAGCGGCCGACGCCGACGGTGATGTCCTCGCCGCCGTCGGTCTTGCCGAGCGTGCGCGGCAGCTTGAACAGCTCGAGCGCCTGCTCGAGCGTGATCGTGTGCATGCTCTGGCCCGGCCGCAGCGAGGCGAACTTCGGCTTGTCCTCGTCGTCCTTCGTGCCGATCTGCACGAACGGCCCGTAGCGGCCGAGCCGCACCTGCACCGGCTTGCCGGTCTTCGGGTCGAAGCCGAGCTCGCGCGCGCCGGTCGCCTCGGAGCGGTCGACGGTCTCGTTCTTGTCGTCGACCTGCGCCTTGAACGGCTTCCAGAATTTCTCGAGCAGCGGCACCCAGTCCTCCTCGCCGCGGCTGACCGCGTCGAGCTCGTCCTCGAGCTTCGCGGTGAAGCCGTAATCGACGTACCGGGTGAAGTGACCGGACAAGAACTTCGCGACCGCGCGGCCGACGTCGGTCGGGTGGAAGCGGCGGCTGTCGAGGATCACGTATTCGCGGTTCAGCAGCACCTGGATGATGCTCGCGTAGGTCGACGGGCGGCCGATGCCGTATTCCTCGAGCGCCTTGACCAGGCTCGCTTCGGAGTAGCGCGGCGGCGGCTCGGTGAAGTGCTGGCCGGCGATCACGTCGGCGAGCGGCACGGCTTCGCCGATCGACATCTTCGGCAGCTTGCGACCTTCGTCCTCGTCCTCGGCGCTCTTCTGGTCGCGGCCTTCCTCGTAGACGGCGAGGAAGCCGGGATCGACGACGGTCGTGCCGCTCGCGCGGAACATCGAGTCGCCGCCGGCGTCGAGGTCGACACTGACCGTGTTCAGCGTCGCGTGCTGCATCTGGCAGGCGACCGCGCGCTTCCAGATCAACTCGTAGAGCTTGCGCTGCTCGTCGCTGAGATACGACGCGACGTCCTTCGGGCGGTGCAGCGCCGAGGTCGGCCGGATCGCCTCGTGCGCCTCCTGCGCGTTCTTCGACTTGTTGCGGTAGTAGTGCGGCTGCTCCGGCAGCGCGCGCGCGCCGTAGTCGCGCACGATGACGTCGCGGAGCTCGCCGATCGCCTCGGCCGACAGCGACACCGCGTCGGTGCGCATGTAGGTGATCAGGCCGACGACGCCCTCGTCGCCGAGCGCGACGCCTTCGTACAGCTGCTGCGCGATGCGCATCGTGCGGCTCGTCGCGAAGCCGAGCTTGCGCGCGGCCTCCTGCTGCAGCGTCGAGGTCGTGAACGGCGGCGACGGCCGCCGCTTGCGTTCCTTCGATTCGATGTTCGCGACGACGAGGCGGCCCTGCGCGGACTTCACGAGCGCGTCGCGCGCGGCGTGCGCGTCGGCCTCGTTGGTCAGATCGAACTGCTCGAACTTCTTGCCGCGCAGGCGCCACAGCCGCGCGCGGAACGCCTGGTCCGGGTGCGCGCAGTCGGCTTCGATCGTCCAGTACTCGCGCGCCTTGAACGCCTCGATCTCCTCCTCGCGCTCGACGATCATGCGCAGCGCCGGCGACTGCACGCGGCCGGCGGAGAGCCCGCGCTGCACCTTGCGCCAGAGCACCGGCGACAGGTTGAAGCCGACCAGGTAGTCGAGCGCGCGGCGCGCCTGCTGCGCGTTGACGAGGTCCATCGACAGCTGACGCGGATGCGCGACGGCCTCCTTGATCGCGCGCGGCGTGATCTCGGAGAACACGACGCGGTGCAGCTGCTTGCCCTCGAGCAGATTGCGCTGCTTCAGGATCTCGGCGATGTGCCAGGAGATCGCTTCGCCCTCGCGGTCCAAGTCGGTCGCGAGGTACAGCGAGTCGGCCTGCTTGGCCGCCTTCGCGATCGCGTCGACGTGCTTCTCGTTGCGTTCGATCAGCTCGTAGTTCATGCGGAAGCGGTGGTCGGGATCGACCGCGCCCTCCTTCGGCACGAGGTCGCGCACGTGTCCGTACGAGGCGAGCACCTGGAAGTCCTTGCCGAGGTATTTGTTGATCGTCTTCGCCTTGGCCGGCGATTCGACGATGAGGAGGTTCTTGGCCATTTGCGTTCCTTGCCGACGGTCGGGCGTGTGCTGCGCGGGCCGCTGCAGCATCGGCGGCGCCGGCGAACTTTGCGTGAAGGGAAGCGTTGCGTTCTTTTTCAGTGGAAACACAGCGCACCGCGGCCTGTCAAGCGAGCCACGGTTGCGCGGCACGCCGCGACGGACGTGCGGGGACGGCGTCCAAATCGGTCTTTTTTCGAGAATTTCACCTCCGTGCACGGTCTTCGCGACGCGCGTAGGCACCGCCGCCGGTCGCGACGACCGCGCCGTCGAGCTCGAGCATCAGCAACGCCGCGGACAGCGCCGGCACCGGCAGTCCGGTGCGCTGCGCGAGCTCGTCGACGCCGAGCTCGTCGGTGCCGAGCGCGGTGAGCACCTTCGTGCGATCCGGGTCGCATGCGAGCGCGTCGCCGGCCTGGTCGGACGCGCCCGCCGGCGCGTCGCCGGCGAGACGTTCGCGCAGGCGCAGGCCGAGGTTGCGCGCGGCCGGCGCGAGTTCGGCGACGAGCTCGGCGGCGTCCTCGACCAGGCGCGCGCCGCTGCGGATCAGCTGATGGCAGCCGCGCGCGAGCGGATTGCGGATCGAGCCCGGCACCGCGAACACGTCGCGGCCCGCGTCGGCCGCCTCGCGCGCGGTGATCAGCGAGCCGGAGCACAGCCCGGCCTCGACGACGAGCGTGCCGAGCGCGAGCCCGGCGATGATGCGGTTGCGGCGCGGGAAATGCGCCGGCCGCGCCGGCGTGCCGGGCGCGAATTCGCTGACCAGCGCGCCGCCGGCCTCGATCCTCGCGGCGAGCTCGCGGTGCCGGCGCGGATAGACCCGGTCCGGGCCGGTACCGAGCACCGCGATCGTCGCGCCGCCCGCGTCGAGCGCGGCCGCGTGCGCGGCGCCGTCGATGCCCTCGGCGAGGCCGCTGGTGATCGCGAAGCCGGCGCCGGTCAGCGCGCGCGCGAATGCCGACGCGGTCGCGAGGCCGGCATGGCTCGCGCTGCGGCTGCCGACCACGGCGACCTGCGGCAGCCACAGCGCTTCGACGCGGCCGACCGCGAACAGCGCGGCCGGCGGCGACGGCATCGCGCCGAGCAGCGCGGGGAAGTCGTCCTCGTCGAAGCGGAGCAGCGTGTGGCCGGGCTCGGCGAGCCAGGCGAGGTCCGCGTCGATCGCCTCGCGGCGCGGCGCGCGCAGCCAGTCGCGCGCGTCCGCGCTCGTCGAGCCGGCTCGACGCGCTTCGGCGAGCGCGGCGGCTGCGCTGCCGCAGCGGCCGATGCGCTCGCGCAGCGCCGCGGGCCCGAAGCCCGGCGTGCGCAGCAGGATCAGCCACGCCTCGAGCTCCGCACGGTTCGTCTCGACGTCCACGGCCGCAGTCTAGGACTGCGCCGGCACGCACGCGGTCGGGCGAAGCGCGCCGCGCCGCGTAGGAAAACGCCGCTACGGCGTGTTGTCCGGATCGTAGAGGAAGTCGCCGATGTGGATCGGCTTGATCGCGTCCATGACGAGGCCGTAGCTGACGCGCGGGAACGTGCGGAAGATCATCACGTGGCCGACGAACTCCGGCGGCAGCGTGACCGTCGCATCGTGCCGATGGAAGAACTTGCGCGCGCTGCCGTCGGGGTAGTCGGTCGCGTCGGCGACGTCCTCGCCCGGATGGTAGATGCTGAACGTCGCGCCGTCGTCGACGCCGTCCTCGCTGCCGCGCGTCAGCGCGACGACCTGACGCGGACCGACCGCGTTCAGCGCGTCGTTGAACGCAGCGACGCGCATGTTGTCCGGCACGTGCTTCGGCGCATGCGGCACGTACTGATCGTCGTACGGCGTCGCATCGATCGGCAGCACGTAGTCGCCGGCCCTGACTTCGAAGTCGGAATAGGTGACGAGCGCCGAGGCGACCTCGCCGCTGCGCGTGACCTCGACGACGCCGTAATCGAGCATCTCGTAGCCGAGGAAGCGCACGTTTCCGGCCAGCGTGCGCTCGATCGGGCCGTGGTGCCAGAGCATCGCCGGACGGCCGTCGCGCGCGTCGGGGGTCTGGCGGTGGACTTCGCGCACGCCGCCGTCGTCCTCCGGCGGCATGTCGTAATAGCGGCCCATCGGCCGCACCAGCGCGAACCGCTGCCCCGGCTGCGCGTCGAGGCCGCGCACGTAGACGAGCTGGCCCGGCGTGCCGCGCAGCTGGTTCTCCTCGATGCCGACCACGTGCGGCGCGTGCGCGTACTCGTCCTCGCCGACGATGCGCGTGTTCTTCAGCCACTGCTTCAGCGCCGACAGGGGGATCGGCGGGATCGCTTCGTCGATCGGCGTCTCGCGCGCATGCGGCTCGATCGAGCCGAGACCGTGGCCGACGTGGCCGCCGGTCAGCACGAGCTCGTCGCCGGGGTAGATCAAATGCGGATTGCGGACCTGCGGGTTGACCTGCCAGATCTCCGGCCAGCGCCACGGACGCTTCAGGAATCGCGCGGAGATGTCCCAGAGCGTGTCGCCCTTGCGGACGACGTAGCGGTCCGGCGCGCGATCGGCCCATTCGACGTTCGCCGCGTAGACGACGAGGGTCAGCAGCAGGCCGGCCGAAACCGCGAGCAGTTTTCTGAGCATCGTGGCCAATCCCCTGATCCCCCAATGGCTTGGCGAGTGTAGCCGAAAGCTTAACGGCGAAAAAACGACCGCCATCGCAAAACTGCGGTCGGTTTCGCGACGCCGCGGCGCGCTGCGCAGGTCGGCGCCGCACGAGCCGGAGCGCGTACAATCGCGGCGGTTCCCTCATTGCGTCGCGCCGCCGGCGCCCGCATCTCCGCGCCATGGCCAAGCTCGACATCCTCGAATTCCCCGATCCGCGCCTGCGCACGAAGGCGCAACCGGTGACCGCGTTCGACGCGGCGCTGAAGCAGCTCGTCGCCGACATGTTCGAGACGATGTACGCGGCGCCCGGCGTCGGCCTCGCCGCGACGCAGGTCAACGTGCACAAGCAGTTGCTCGTCGCCGACATGTCCGACGAACGCGACCGGCCGCTCGTGCTGATCAATCCGCGCATCCTCGACAAGGACGGCGAGCAGATCTACCAGGAAGGCTGCCTGTCGTTTCCCGGCATCTACGCCGACGTGCACCGCGCGCTGCGCGTCAAGATCGCCGCGCAGGACGTCGACGGTCGACCGTTCGAGCTCGATCTCGAGGGGCCGCTCGCGGTCTGCGTGCAGCACGAGATGGATCACCTCGTCGGCAAGCTGTTCGTCGACCATCTCTCGCCGCTGAAGCGCTCGCTGCTGCTGAAGCGCCTGGAGAAGAAGCGCAAGCAGAGCGCGTGAGGCCGCGGCGGTGGAGACGCTTGGCCGGCGCCGTCGCGTCCGGCGCGAGCGCGTTGTCGAGGACGCGGAACGCGATAAGCTCCGCATATCCACGCTGAACGAGTCGCCCCGCGAGCGGTCGCCGGCGTGACGCGCAAAGCACCACAGGGGAAATCGATGGAGCAGCGGATCGCGCCCCGGGTGCGGGCTTTCGTCGGATCGATCGCGCTCTGCGCCGCCGCGAGCGCAGCGGAGCCGTTGGCGAATCCGAATCTCGATCTGCGCGGCGGCGGCATCGTCTACGCCGTTGCCCGCCAGCCCGACGGCGGCACGATCGTCGCGGGCTCCTTCCTGTGGATCGACGGCGTGTCGCGCGTCAACATCGCGCGTCTGCAGCCGGACGGCAGCGTCGATCCGAACTGGATGCGCCCTTCTGGGCAAGCGAGTCTCATGTTCTCCGGACCGTTGACGAGCGTGGCCGTCGACGGCGACGGCTCCGTGTACGTCGGCTCGAATAATTTCGCTGTTCACGGCATCCCGTGGATCGCGAAGCTGTCCGGAACGACCGGGGCTCTGGTTTCCGAGTGGCGGCCGCCGGACATCGAGTTCGTCGGTGCCCTCGCGACGGATGCTCACGGCGGCGTCTACGTGACCGATGGCGGCGGCATTTGGAAGCTCTCGACCATGGACGGCTCGGCGCTCGACCACTGGCGGACCGACGACGAAGGTGCGGTCGACGCGCTGGCGATCGACGCCGACGGCGCCGTCTACGTCGGCGGCCGGTTCACCAGTCTCGCCGGCGTTTCGAGGAGCAATCTCGCGCGGCTGCGCGACGACGAAGTCGATCCGGACTGGAGCCCGTCCACGGACGGAGGCGTCGACGCGCTCGCGCTCGATCGCTGCGGCGCGCTCTATGCCGGCGGCTCGTTCGCGAATGCAGGCGGCCAGCCGAGAGCGAACGTCGCGAAGTTCGTCGCGGCCGACGGCCGCCTCGACGCGGGCTGGGCGCCGTCGTTCGACAGCTGGGTCACGTCGGTCGCCACGGACGCCGATTGCGCAGTCTACGTCGGCGGCAACTTCAAGAGCGTCGGCGGCGTGCCGCGCCGGCATCTCGCGAAGCTGTCCAGCGCGGACGGCGAGCCGGACTCCGCATGGAACCCGGGAGCGAGCGCAACGGTCATGTCGATGGTCGTCGACGGCACGACGCTGTACGCCGGAGGCTTCTTCGGCACGATCGGCGGCGCATCGCGGCTCGGCTACGCGTCCTTGGACGTCGATACCGGCGCGGTCGGCATACCCATGGACGCCGAGTTCGACGCGCTCGTGGAGCTGATCGTGCCGCGGCCGAACGGCGGCGTCGTCATCGGCGGCAGGTTCATGAAAGCGAACGGAGCCGCGCACAACCAGCTGCTGCGCTTGCAGCCGGACGGCACGCTCGACACGCGGTGGCGCGCGTCGATAGACGCCTTCTACGGCGACGTCACCGCGATCGCGGTGGGGCCCGACGATTCGGTCTACGCCGGCGGCGGCTTCGACGAAGCCGGCGACGGCGTGCCGCGCGCGCACGTCGTGAAGTTCAGCGGCGTCGACGGCTCGATCGACGCCGGCTGGGACGCGGCGGCGGACGACTGGGTCGATGCGCTTGCGGTCGATGCGAACGGCGCCGTCTATGCCGGCGGCGACTTCGCCTCGATCGGCGGCGCCGTTCGGGGACACGTCGCCAAACTGTCCGCCACGAACGGTGCGGCCGACCCGTCGTGGAACGCGTCGGTCGACGCTCCGGGCGGCGGGGCGTTCGTCGACGCGCTCGCGGTCGATGCGTCCGGCGCGGTCTACGCGTCCGGCGCCTTCATGACCGTCGACGGGCAACCCCGCGTCGGCCCGATCAAGCTGTCCGGCGCCGACGGCGCGATCGACACGCGCTGGAATCCGCCGGCGAATCAGGTGTATCCGCTCGTGATCGGCGCGGACGGCGCCGTCTACGCGGGATCGCAGTACAGCGTCGAAAAATACTCCGGAGTCGACGGCAGCCCTGTTTCGGGCTGGAACGTGCAGGTCACGTCGGTCGGCTGGATTTCGTCGATCGCGCTCGACTCCCGCGGTCGGCTGTACGTCGCCGGCGATTTCTCGGGCCTCGATGGTCAGCCGACGACGAACCTGGCCCGGGTCTCCGCCGCGACCGGCGAGGTCGACGCGACGTGGGAACCCGACGTGGCCGCGTCCGTCGTCGGCGTCGGCGCCGGCGACCGCGTCTATGCCGGTGGTTTCTTCTCGACGGCGGGCGGCGTGCCGCGCACGGACCTCGCCGCGTTCGCGTCCGACGACGACGGCGGCTCCGTCCACCGTCCCGTCCGCGTCGTGCGGACGCGCCCGTTTCCGTTCGGCGGCGTTCGTTAGGAGCGAAGCGTTGGCGGCTCCCGTTCGAGATCTCGCGCCGATTCGTAGCCGCGCGTTCGCGCCGGAACGATGAGCGCGCCGCTGCGCCTCGTCTTCGCCGGCACGCCGGAATTCGCGGTGCCGTCGCTGCACGCCTGCCTCGCGAGTGCGGCCGAGGTCGTCGCGGTCTACACGCAGCCGGATCGTCCGGCCGGGCGCGGGCGCCGGCTCGCGCCGAGCCCGGTCAAGGAGGCCGCGCTCGCCGCCGGCGTCGCGGTCGAGCAGCCGCAGACGCTGCGCGATGCGTCGGTGCAGCGACGCCTGCGCGGCCATGCGCCGGACCTGCTCGTCGTCGTCGCGTACGGCCTGATCCTGCCCAAGGCCGTGCTCGCGATCCCGCGTCTCGGCGCGTGGAACGTGCACGCGTCGCTGTTGCCGCGCTGGCGCGGTGCGGCGCCGATCCAGCGCGCGATCCTCGCCGGCGACGCGGAGACCGGCGTCGACCTGATGCGCATGGAGGCCGGTCTCGACACCGGGCCGGTGCTGCTCGAGCGGCGCACGCCGATCGGCGCGGAGGAGACTGCCGGAGCGCTGCACGACCGGCTCGCCGTGCTCGGCGCCGAGCTGCTCGCCGACGCGCTCGCGCGCGCCGCGCGCGGCGAGACGCTCGAGGCGACGCCGCAGGCGTCCGACGGCGTCACCTACGCGCACAAGCTCGACAAGGCCGAGGCGCGGCTCGACTGGAACGAGCCGGCCGCGGCGCTCGCGCGCAAGGTGCGCGCGTTCGATCCGTGGCCGGTCGCCGAAGGCGTCGTCGCCGGCGAGCTCGTGCGCATCTGGTCGGCCGCGGCCGTCGACGCGGCGAGCACGGCCGCGCCCGGCACGCTCGCCGCGGTGCATCGCGACGCGGTCGACGTCGCGACCGGCGCCGGCGTGCTGCGCATCCGCGAGCTGCAGCGCGCCGGCGGCCGCCGCATGCCGGTGCGCGACTGGCTGAACGCGCGGCGCGACCTCGCGCTGCGATGAGCGCGGCACGCTCCGCCTCGCGTCGTGCGCCGCCGCCTGCCGCGGCGCCGGGCGCCGCGCTGCGCGCGCTCGCCGCGTCGACGCTGGCGCGCGTCGCGTTCGACGGCGTCTCGCTGCGCCGCGCGCTCGCCGAAGCGGCGCCGCAGCTCGCCGATTCGCGCGATCGCGCGCTGCTCGCGGCGTCGCTGTTCGCCGCGTCGCGCGGCTGGCTGCGCTACGACGCGGCGATCGACGCATTGACCGGAAAGCCGCTGCCGCCGCGTGCGCGCGAGGTCCGCGCGCTCGTCGCGGTCGGCCTCGCGCAGCTCGCCGGGCTCGGGCTCGCCGATTACGCCGTGGTCGGCTCCTGCGTCGAAGCCGCGCGCGCGCTCGGCCAGCCGCGCTACGCCGGCCTCGTCAACGCGCTGTTGCGCCGCTTCCTGCGCGAGCGCGCGGCGATCGAAGCCGCGCTCGACCGCGATCCGGTCACGCGTCACGCGCATCCGCGCTGGTTGATCGACGCGATCGTGCGCGACTGGCCTGAGCACGCCGACGCGATCCTCGCCGCGAACGACCGCGAGGCACCGCTGACGCTGCGCGTGAACCGCCGCCGCGCGACGCGCGAGGCGCTGCTCGCCGCACTGCACGGCGCCGGCGTCGACGCCGCGGCGCACGAGGAGCTCGCCGACGCGATCGTGCTCGCCGCGAGCACCGACGTGACGCGGCTCCCCGGCTATGCGGAAGGGCTGTTCTCGGTGCAGGACGGCGCCGCGCAGCGCGTCGCGGATCTGATCGACGCGGCCGACGGCGAGCGCGTGCTCGACGCCTGCGCCGCGCCGGGCGGCAAGGCCGCGCACGTGCTCGAGCGCGCGCAGGTCGAGCTCGTCGCGCTCGATCGCGACGCAGCGCGGCTGCCGCGGCTCGGCGAGAACCTCGCGCGGCTCGGCCTCGCCGCGAGCGTCGTCGCCGGCGACGCGGCGGCGCCGGCCTCGTGGTGGGACGGACGGCCGTTCGCGCGCATCCTGCTCGACGCGCCGTGCTCGGCGACCGGCATCGTGCGCCGCCAGCCCGACGTCAAGCTGCACCGGCGCGCGGCCGACGTCGCGCCGATGGCCGCGACGCAGCGCGCGCTGCTCGACGCGCTGTGGCCTTTGCTCGCTCCGGGCGGACGGCTAGTCTATGCGACGTGCTCGCTGCTCCGCGCCGAGAACGAGGCCGTGCTGGCCGGCTTCCTCGCCGCGCGCGGCGACGCGCACGCGCTGCCGCTGCCGGAGCGGTACGGCCACGCCGCCGGCGTCGGCCGCCAGAACCTGCCGGGCGAACGCGGCATGGACGGGTTCTACTATGCCGTCGTCGAAAAGGCTCGCTAACGCGCTGGTCGCGGGGCTGCTCGCCGCGACGCTCGCGGGCTGCGGCGCGCTCGCCGAGCAGAAGCCCGGCGCGCTGGTCGTGCGCAGCGCGCGCATCGAAGCCGCCGGCGGCGGCCCGCTGCTCGAGCTCGGCCTCGACTGCCGGCTCAGCGGGCCGATGCAGGACGCGCTCGACCACGGCATTCCGCTGACGCTCGCGGTCGACGTGCGCGCCGGACGCTGGCCGCTCGCCCGCGCGCGCGCGACGCGGCGCATCGAGCTGCGCTACTTCCCGCTGTCGCGCCGCTACCAGCTGCGCGAGCTCGACGCGGACGAGCTGCGCAGCTTCGCGACGCCGGGGTATCTGATCGCGGCGCTCGGCTCGCTGCGCCTGACGTTGCCGCCGCCGTTCGCCGAGCTGCCGCCGCAGACGCCGATGCACGTCTCGGCGCGGCTCGATCCGGCGGCGCTGCCCGGTCCGCTCCGTCTGCCGGCGCTGTTCGAGCCGGCCTGGCGGCTCGCCTCGGCGGAGTACGCATGGGCGCAGGCGCGCTGAATCTGCTGTTCCGGCGCGTGCTGCCGGCGCTCGCGGTCGCCGCGCTGCTGCTAGCGTCGCTGAAGCTCGCCGAGGACGCGGCCGGCGACGGCGGCCGCTTCGCCGCGCACTACCGCTGGGTGCTCGGCGCCGCCGCGATCGCGCTCGTCGTGCTCGTGCTCGCGATCGCGCGGCGGCTGTGGCGGCTGCGCGCGGACCTACGCCGCAACGCGCCCGGCGCGCGGCTGAACCGGCGGCTGCTGCTGCTGCTGTTGCTCGCGCTGCCGCCGATCGTCGTCGTCTACGGCTTCGCGCTGCGCTTCCTCGACGCGACCGTCGACAACTGGTTCAACGTGCACCTCGAGCAGGCGCTCGACGACGCGCTCGAGATCGGCCGCATCGCGGTCGACGAGCACCTGCAGAGCGACGAGAGCGCGAGCGCCGATCTCGCCCGCCGCCTCGCCGAGCAGCCGCTCGCGTCGGCGCAGGCCGAGCTCGACGACGCGATCGACGCGCTCGGCGCGATCCAGCTCACGGTGTTCGGCGGAGACGGCCGCGTCGAGGCGACCGCGAGCTCGGACCCGCGCTACCTCGAGCCGCCGCTGCCCGACGGCGCGCTGCTGATGCGCGTGCAGAGCGACGGCCGCTACGCCGCCGCGGAGCCGTTCGGCGGCGGCATCGCGCTGCGCGTCGCGCTGCCGATCGAGACCGCGACCGGCGCGCCGGGGCGGCTGCTGCAGGGCGTGTTCCCGCTGCCGGCGCGGCTGCAGCCGCTGACGCGCGGCGTCGAGAGCGCGAGCTTCGACTTCCAGCGGCTCAAGTTCCTGCGCGGCTCGCTGAAGCTGACGTTCGCGCTGATCCTGAGCTTCGTGCTGCTGCTCTCGGTGCTGGTCGCCGTGCTCGCCGCGTTCGCGGTCGCGCGCCGGCTCGTCGCGCCGATCGGCCGCCTCGCCGCGGCGACGCGCGCGATCGGCGCCGGCCGCTACGACACGCCGCTGCCGGCGCCGAGCGACGACGAGCTCGGCTTCCTCGTGCGCTCGTTCGCGGAGATGACGCACGAGCTCGAGCGCGCCAGTGCGCGCGCGCAGAAGAGCGCGCGCGAGACCGAGCAGCAGCGCGCCTGGCTCGAGGCCGTGCTCGAACGGCTGTCGGCCGGCGTGCTCGGCTTCGACCGCGACGGCCGCCTGCGCGTCGCCAATCGCGCCGCCGAGGCGATCCTCGGCGTCAATCTCGCGCGCTACGTCGGTCACGGCCTCGCCGAGCTGAAGCAGGAGCGCGCCGACCTCGCCGGCTTCACCGATCCGCTCGCGCGCCATCTGCGCGAGAACCTGCGCGAGTGGCGCGAGGAGCTCGCGCTCGACACGCCGTCGGGGCCGCGCACGCTGATGCTGCGCGGCACCGCGCTGCCGGAGCAGGCCGGCTACGTCGCCGTGTTCGACGACCTGACCGTGCTGAACCGCGCCCAGCGCGACGCGGCCTGGGGCGAGGTCGCGCGCCGTCTCGCGCACGAGGTCAAGAACCCGCTGACGCCGATCCAGCTCGCCGCCGAGCGGCTGCGGCGGCGCTTCCTCGGCCGGCTCTCGCCGGAGGAGGGCGAGCTGATCGACCGGGCGACGCACACGATCGTGACCCAGGTCGAGGCGCTGAAGGCGATGGTCAACGCGTTCGGCGACTACGCGCGGCCGCCGCAGCTCGCGGCGCGTCCGATCGCGCTGCACGCGCTCGCCGGCGAGGTGCTCGACCTCTACGAGAACGACCAGCGCATCGGCCTGACCCGCCAGTTCGCCGCCGACGAGCCGCGCGTGCGCGCCGATCCGGTGCGCCTGCGCCAGGCGCTGCACAACCTGATGAAGAACGCGCTCGAGGCGATCGGCGAGGTGCGCAAGCCGCAGATCGTCGTCGCCACGCGCGTCGTGCGCGCCGACGAGCAGGACTGGGTCGAGCTCTCGGTCGCCGACAACGGCCCCGGACTGCCGCCGGACTTCGGCGAGCGCTGGTTCGAGCCGTACACGACGAGCAAGCCGAAGGGCACCGGCCTCGGCCTCGCCGTCGTCAAGAAGATCATCGAGGAGCACGGCGGCAGCGTGCACGCGGAGAACCGCGCGCAGGGCGGCGCCGCGTTCACGCTCAGACTGCCGCTCGAGGCGGCCGCGATCGACAGCGCCGCCTGAGCGCCGGCCGTGTCCGCGCCGGTGCGCGCGGGCAGCTCGTTCGAGCGGCCGCGCTCACGCCGCGAGCGCGGCGACCGCGTCGGCGAGGCGGCGGCGGAATTCGCGGTCGTTGCGCTCGTACCATGCGCGCGCCTCGGCGCCGAGGCTGGCGCGCGCATCCGGCGTGAGCGCGAGCATGCGCTCGACCGCGGCTTCGACGCCGGCGGCGTCGACGAAGTACGTCGTCGCGAGGCGCTGCGTACCGGTGCGCGCGTACGGCGCCAGCACGCCGCGCTGCGGCGTCACCATCTCGTTCATCGGCGGCGCGTCGGTCGCGAGCACGACCGCGCCGACGCTCATCGCCTCGACGAGGTGATGGCCGAAGCCCTCGGTCTCCGACGGGCACACATGGAACACGTGGCGGTTCTGCAGCTCGCGCAGCGCGGCGTCGTCGAGGTACTCGGTGACGACCTGCAGGTTCGCCGGCCGCGGCTCCGGCAGCTTCAGCTTCGCGCGCTGCACGACGGTCAGCGTCGGCCACTCCGGATGGCGGCTCCACGCCTCGAGCAGCGGTTGCGTGCCCTTGTTGCCGCTGCGTCCGGCCAGATGGAAGAACACCGGCTCGCGCGGCACCTCGCGGCGCAGGCGGTCGAGGCTCGTGAAGCCGACGAAGTCGACCGCGCAGCCGAGCGCTTCGAACAGCGGCACCGCGTGGCGCGTCTTCACGAACACGCGGTCGACGCTGCCGAGCGCGCCGGTCCACTCCGCGCGGAACCATTCCGGGTGCGGCAGCAGCACGTTGCGGCGCGCGAGGCCGAAATACTCCGGACGCACGCGCTCGTCCATCAGGTTCACGTCGAAGCGGCGCGCCGCGGCGCCGCCGCGCCAGCCGCGTCGGAGGAGCCCGGCCTGCACGCGCACGCGCTGCGCGAGCCGGCGCAGGCCGCCCTGGCCGATCGCGCTGACGACGACCTCGAAGCCGGCCTCGACGAGCGCGCGCTCGAGGATCTCGAGGTCGCGCGAGAGGCCGGCGCCGTTGTCGCGCGCGACGACGTGGACGCGGATCATCGCGGTGCGCTCATTCGATGCGGTAGCCGCGCTCGAGCAGCCACAGCATGACGAACTTCTGGCGCACGTAGTTCGCGCGCACGTAGGCGTAGACCAGGCCGCGCCAGCCGTCGAGGAAGCCGCCGCGCAGCAGATAGCCGCGCACGAACCGCCAGGCCGGATTGACGACGACGTTCGCGAGCCGCGCGCGGCGGCCCTGCGCGTGCAGGTGCACGGCCATCATGCGCGCGTAACGCTCGCCGCGCTCGGTCTGGTCGGCCAGCGAGCGGTACGGATGGTGCTCGAGGTCGCCGGCGAGCGTCGCGACGCGTCCGTCGACGCTCGCGTGCTCGTGGATCTCGCGGCGGCCGCGCCAGCCGCCACGGCGGCGGTCGAACAGCCGCAGCACGCGGTCCGGGTACGCGTTGCCGTGGCGCAGGTAGCGGCCGAAGTACTCGCTGAGCCGGGCGAAGCGAT
>DASWOS010000082.1:0-4674 GCA_036398645.1 Dokdonella sp.
GCCCGTAGGAGAGACCGGCCGCCTTGTACTCGGCGATCTCGGCGCCGTTCGGCGAGGCGTCGTCGTCGGCGTCGCGCCAATCCATGACGGCGGCCGCGAGTGCCTGCGCCTGATCGAGCGACAGGCCCTGCGCACCGAACAGGCTGGTCAGCATGTTCACGTCGGCCGCGTTGATGTCGATTTTTCCGGAGTCGTCGGTGATGCTGACCTCGATCTCGGCGTCGCCGTAATTGAACCGGTACGGCCGCCCGTCGCCGATCCAGCGCTGCGTCGGATCGCCTTTGCGCAGCTCGAACACGGCGAGGTTCAGGCCGGCCTCGGCCGCGTAGCGCGCCTGCGTCGTGTCGAACAGGTGCCGCGACTGCAGGTTCTCGGTGCGCGCGACCAGCGAGAAGCTGCCGAGCAGGATCGCCAGCATCGCGATGACCAAGAGCACGAGCACGAACGCGATGCCGCGCGTGCGCGCACGCGTCGACGGCGGCGCGTGCGCACGGCGGCGGCGGTGCTTGGACGAGACGGCCGTCGTCATCGATTTCCCCCGAGTCGCGAGCTGCTACCGCTGCGCAGACCAACGCCCTGCAGCACCTGGCCCGGCCGGTTCTGCCGCATCGCGCCGACGTCGAGCATCAGCGGAATCTCCATGACCGGAAACTCGATCTGCGCCTCCGGCAGCATGCGCACGAGGACGCGCACCATGACCGGCGTCACGCTCGGATCGTCCCATTGCTCGGACCAGTCGGTCAGCTCGCCCTGATCGTCGAGCGTGCGGTACTGGAAGCGGCCGTCGGCGATCTGGTCGAGCAGGACCGACGGCTCGTTGTCATTCTTCGCGTCGGGATCGAACCCGTTCAGCATCGTGTCGGTGAACAGCAGCTGCCGGCCACCGTTGCGACTGCCGACGAACGACAACGTCTGCACGTACGGCCCGCCCTTGGACAGATAGCCCGGCATCGGCGCGACGAAGCGCATGAAGTCGCCGCGGCCCTCGAAGACGAAGTTCGTGTTCGTGCTCTCGTCCTGCGCGAACGCGAGCGGCATGATTCGGCTGACCTGACGACGCACGAACTCCTGGGCGACGCGCAGGCGGTTCATGCGGTCGATCGCGAGCTCGCCCGAATGCATCGCGTGCACCGCCGTGCGGATCGCGCCGTAGGTGCCGGCGAGCAGCAACGCCAGCAGCAGGATCGCGAGCATGACCTCGAGCAGCGTGAAGCCGCGCGCGGCGACGGAGCACACCGGTGCGCCGGCACGCGACCTCGGCGGCCGTATGCGTCGGCTCTGCAGCGGCGCTCGTGCGCTCATCGCGCGGTGCCGCCGAGCGCCGGCCGGCTGTTCAGCCCGACGCCCGGCATGCCGTTGTTCGGGTCCGGGTTCATCGCGCGCAGCGTGCCGAAATGCGCGGTGTGCAGGTTCGCGCCGGAGCGGCCGCCCCAGACCACGGTCAAGTCGACCTGATACAGATCGAACGGCGAGGCCTGCGCGCCACCGCCGTTGCCGGCCTGCGACGCGGAGACCATCGGGTTCTGCGCCGCGCCCGCGGCGATCGTGTTGCCGGCCATGATCGTCTGCTGCGGCGGCGGCTCGATGCTGGCCGGATCGACCTGCTGGATGTCGAGCTCCCAGCTGTAGGTGTCGTCGAAGCGGCCGCTCGTGCGGCCCGGCTCGAGCGGCACGCCGACGCCGACCGTGTCGAGCTTCGACTCCGCCCACAGCGCCGCCATCGTGTAGTCCGCCGAACGCCGCGTATTCCGCATCGAGCCGGCCAGCACTTCCATCAGCACGCCGATGCCGATCGCGAAGACGAGGAAGGCCGCGACCATCTCGATCAGGCTGAAGCCGCGCATGCGGCGTGGGCAGGCAGGAGCGTTTCTCATCGCCGTGAGTGGACCGCGCGCGGTGCCGCGAGTTCGCCCCGACGACGCGGCCGCACCGAAACGCGCCGGTGCGCCGGGCCGCCGCGTCGTCATGGCTCGGGCGCTTCGTCGAGCGCGATGTCGCCGGTCAGCCAGGCGACGTTGATGCGCCACTCGCGCTGGCCCTGGAACACCGAGATGTGGCCGCCGGTCGAGCTGCCGTCGGCGAAGAAGCGGATGCCGCCGACGTTGTTGCCGGTGACCTCGGTCTCGGCCGTGGTCAGGCCGAGCCGCATGCCCTTCGGCAGCGACACCGCGCCCTTGCCCGGGGCCTGGTACGAATTGTTGTTCAGATCGAGCGTCAGCACTTCCTGCTGACCCTTGACGATCGCTTGGCCGCGCGTATAGCGCAGCGCCGCGACGAGGTCGCGGCTCGCGCCGCGGATCCGCGCGCTCTGCAGGCTCTTCGAGAACGAGAACGTGACCGTGGTCAACGCGATCGCGAGCAGCACGATGACCGCCATCAGCTCGATCAGCGTGAAGCCGCGCGCCGCGTGCGCGCGCCGCGCCGCGCCGGGGACCGGGAATCCGCGAACGCAGCAGCAGGAGCCGGCCCGCGCCGAAGCGCCGAGCGACGTCCGCTGCCGGGTTCCGGGCTCCCGTTCCTTCACTGCCAGTTGCCGTAGTCCGCGTTCACGCCGTCGCCGCCGGCCTGGCCGTCCTTGCCGAGGAAGACGATGTCGAAGTCGCCGTGGTCGCCGGGCGCCTTGTACTGAAACGCATGGCCGAACGGATCCTTGAGGTCGGACTCCTTCGCGTACGGACCCTGCCAATTCGTCGCGTTGCCCGGCTTCGCGACGAGATCCTCGAGCCGTGCCGGCGGCGAGCCGTTGTCGAGCGCGTAGCCTTCGATCTTGCCGGCGAGCGCCTGCACCGCGGCCTTGCCTGCGCCGTACTTGCCCTTGTCGACGTTCTTGCCGACCTGCTGCACGACGATGCCGGCGACGATGCCGATCAGCACGATCACGGCCAGCATCTCGATCAGGCTGAAGCCGCGTGCGCGCGGCAGGCGACGGCTGTTGCGTTGCGAGTTCATTTCGTTCTCCGCTCGGTTGTTCGATTCAATGCACGGCGCCGGCGATGTTCATGATCGGCAGAACGATCGCCAGCATGATCATCGCGACGATGATCGTCATCACGATCGTCGTCGCCGGCACCAGCGCGGCCAGCAGCCGGTCCAGCGTGTTCTTCACCTCGATGTCGAACGTGTCGGCGACCTTCATCAGCATCGTGTCGAGCTCGCCGGATTCCTCGCCGACGCTGATCATCTGCAGCGCGAGCTTCGGAAAGCGCTTCGACTGCGTCAGCGCGTAGCCGAGCCCGCCGCCGGTCTTGACCTCTTCGGCGGCGTTCTGCACCGCCCCGGCGAGCACGGTGTTCGTCATCACGTTGCTCGCGACGGTCAGCCCCGACAGCAGCGGCACGCCGTTCTTCAGCAGCGTGCCGAGCGTGCGCGCGAGACGCGCGGTCTCGACCTTGCGGATCACGTCGCCGATCACGCGCATCTTCAGCAGGCGCTCGTCGATCTTGAGCCGCGCCGACGGATTCGCCATCTGCCGGCGCAGCCAGCCGACGCCGAGCACGATCACGACGATGATCGCCCACCAGAAGCTCTGCAGCGTCGAGCCGACCGCGAGCACGATCTTCGTGATCAGCGGCATCTCGACGTTCATGTCGGCGAACATCGGCGCGAACTGCGGCACGACGTAGACGAGCAGCACCATCAGCGACAGCAGCACCATGCCGACCAGGAACGCCGGATAGATCATCGCGTTGATGACGCTGCTCTTCAGGTTCGCGCTGCGCTCGAGGTAATCGCCGAGGCGCGCCAGCGTCTCGTCGAGCGAGCCGCCGGCTTCGCCCGCGCGCACCATGTTCACGTACAGGCGCGAGAAGCTGCCGTGCTCGGCCTCGAGCGCGTCGGACAACGGCGTACCGCCGCGCACCTGATCGCGCACGCGCTCGATCAGGCGCCTCGCCTTCTCGCTCTCGGGCAGGTCGAGCAGGATCTGCAGGCCGCGATCGAGCGGCTGGCCGGCGCCGAGCAGCGTCGCGAGCTGCTGCGTGAACTGCACGACTTGCGCGTCGCGCAACGTCGCGCGCTTGAACAGCGCGGCGAACAGGCTGGCCGAATCACCGCCGTCGGCCTCGCGCACCTCGAGCGGAATGTTGCCGGCGTCCTGCAGCTTGCCGATCACCTCGTCGTGAGTGCCGACGTCGAGCTGGCCTTCGAGCGTCTCGCCGGCCGGCGTGACGGCCTTGTAGTAATAGAGAGTCATGGCAGACGCGGTCGCGGCGCGCCGAGTCGGAGGCGGCGGCAAGCGGCCGCGCGGTGCGCGCCTGCGCGCGCGAATGCGTCGTTTCCGGTTCTCGGCTTCATCACGATTCCGACGAGGTCACGCGCAGCACTTCCTCGATCGTCGTCTGCCCCTGCAGCGACTTGACCAGGCCGTCCTCGAACATCGTGCGCATGCCTTCGCGGCGCGCCTGCTCCTCGATGTCGCCCATGCCCGCGCGCTGCATGATCAGGCGGCGGATCGAATCGGACATCACGAGGAATTCCATGATCGTCGTGCGTCCGAAATAGCCGGTCGGGTTCGCCACGGTCGAGCCCGGCTTGTACAGCCTGATCGGACGCTCCTCGGTGAAGCGGTCGAGATGATATTCCTCGACGACCTCGGGAATGACCTCGAACGGCTGCGCGTTCGGCAGGTCGAGCCGGCGCACGAGGCGCTGCGCGAGGATGCCGTTGATGGTCGAC
>DASWOS010000083.1:0-14499 GCA_036398645.1 Dokdonella sp.
GCTGGAGCGAGGCGCTCGCGCACCTGCGCGCGGACGCGTCGATCGAGGAAGTCATCCTGTCCGGCGGCGACCCGCTGTCGCTGTCGACGCCGAAGCTCGCCGAGCTCGGCGCCGAGCTCGTGCGGATTCCGCACGTGCGGCGCCTGCGCGTCCACACGCGGCTGCCGGTCGTGCTGCCCGAGCGCGTCGACGGCGAACTGCTCGATTGGCTCGCGGCGCTGCCGCTGCAGCGCGTCGTCGTGCTGCACGCGAATCATCCGAACGAGATCGACGCGGCGGTCGCCGCCGCGGCCGCGGCGCTGCGCGGCGCCGGCGCGACCGTGCTGAACCAAGCCGTGCTGCTGCGCGGCGTCAACGACGACGTCGGCACGCTCGCGGCGCTCTCCGAGCGGCTGTTCGCCGGCGGCGTGCTGCCGTACTACCTGCACCAGCTCGACCGCGTCGCCGGCGCCGCGCACTTCGAGGTCGACGACGCTCGCGCGCTCGCGCTCGCCGACGCGCTGCGCGCGCGCCTGCCCGGCTACCTCGTGCCGCGGCTCGTGCGCGAAGTCCGCGGCGCGCCGAGCAAGCTTCCGCTGCGACCGGTGCCGGCGAGCATGGAAATGGCGGCGCGATTCCGGTAAATATCCGGGCGCGGCAGGAAGCCGTCTCGCGCGCGGCCGCCGACTCGCCAGCGGCCGCGGCCCGTCCGCCGCCGTGCCCGCATTCCCCCCTGACGTCGCCGCGCGCCGATGAACCGATCCGATTCCATCCTGAGGCTGCTGCTCGTCGACGATTCGGTCGAGGACGCCGAGCAGATCATCAGCATCCTGCGCAACGGCGGCATCGCCGTGCGCCCGGCGCGTGCGGCCGACGAGGCCGCGCTCGAGGCGGCGCTCGAGGAGCACGCGCCGGACGTCGTCATCGCCGACCTCGGCTGCAAGGCGCTGACGCTGCCGCAGATCCGCGACGCGACCGTGCGCGGCGGCCGCGACGTCGCGCTGATCGCCTGCGGCCGCGACCTCGACCGCGACGCGATCGTCGCCGCGTTCCGCGACGGCGCGCCGGCGCTCGTGCTGCGCGAATCCGACGAGCTGATGCAGATCGTCGTGCGGCGCGAGTTCGACGCGCTGACGATGCGCCGCAACGTGCGCCGGCTCGAGGCGTCGCTGCGCGAATCCGAGCGTCGCTGCGAGGCGTTGCTGGACTCCTCGCGCGATCCGATCGCGTTCGTGCACGAGGGCATGCACGTGCGCGCGAATCGCGCGTACCTCGAGATGTTCGGCTACGACGACTTCGACGACGTCGAGGGCATGTCGATCCTCGACATGATCGCGGCCGACGACGCCGACGACTTCAAGACGCTGCTGAAGCGCCTGTCGAAGGGCGAGAAGCCGCCGCAGCGGCTGAACCTGAAGGCGAAGCGCAGCGACGGCACGACGTTCGACGCGACGATGGAGTTCGCCGAGGCGAGCTTCGAGGGCGAGCGCTGCCAGCAGATCACGTTCCGCCGCCAGGTCGCCGACGCCGCGCTCGAGCAGCGCCTCGACGAGCTGCGCTCGAAGGACCTCGTCACGGACCTCTTCAACCGCGCGCACATGATCGCGCAGATCGAAGGCGCGGTCGCCGCGGCGGCGAACGGCAGGCCGGACCAGACGCTGCTGCTGATCGAGCCGGACCAGTTCAAGCAGGTGCTCGACGCGATCGGGCTCGGCAACGCCGACGTGCTGCTCGGCGACCTCGCCGGCCTGCTGCGCGCGCACCTCGGCAAGAGCGACGTCGCCGCGCGCGTCGCCGAGCACACGTTCGGCGTGCTGTCGAGCGAGACCGGCGTCGACGCCGCGCGCCGGCTCGCCGAGACGCTGCGCAACGCGTTCGGCGAGCGCATCTTCGAGATCGGCAAACGCTCGATCAGCCTGACCGTCAGCGTCGGCGGCGCCGTGATCGGCGAGCGCAACGCGAATGCGGACGCGGTGCTCGGCCTCGCGCACGCCGCGTTGCGCACGGCGCAGAACGCGGGCGGCAACCGCATCCAGCTGGTCGACCCGTCCGAGCAGGACCGCGCCGACGCGGAGAGCGCGCGCCATTGGCTCGAGCAGATCGAGGACGCGCTCGCGCACGACGGCTTCGTGCTGTACTACCAGCCGATCATCAGCCTGCACGGCGCCGACGGCGACTACTACGAGATCCTGCTGCGCATGACCGGGCCGCAGGGCGAGATACCGCCGAGCCAGTTCCTCGCCGTCGCCGAGCGCTACGGCCGGCTGCCGGCGATAGACCGCTGGGTCATCGCCAACGCGATCCGCGTGATCGCCGAGCGCGAGCGCGCCGGCCACCGCACGACGTTCTTCATCAAGCTGACGCCGCAGTCGCTCGACGACCAGACCCTGCTGCCGTGGATCGCGCAGCAGCTCAAGAACGCGCGCCAGCGCGGCGACTCGCTCGTGTTCGAGATGCCGGAGAGCAAGGTCGTGACGAACCTGAAGCCGGCGCGAGCGTTCGCGAAGGGACTCGAGCAGATCCATTGCGGCTTCGCGCTCGAGCAGTTCGGCTCCGGGCTGAACTCGTTCCAGCTGCTGAAGCACGTGCCGGCGCATTACCTGAAGATCGACCGCAGCTACATGGCCGACCTGCCCAAGCACAAGGAAAACCAGGACCGCATCAAGGACCTCTGCGAGCAGGCGCACCACGCCGGCAAGCTGACCGTCGCCGAGTTCGTCGAGGATGCGGCGAGCATGTCGATCCTGTTCAACTGCGGCGTGAACTTCGTGCAGGGCAACTTCCTGCAGGAGCCGGAGAAGATCCTGTCGCAGGGCGCCGCGGCCTAGCGCGGCGCGACGCGAACGGCCGCGAAGGCCGCACCGCGCCGGAGAGCGCGGCGCGGCCTCCCGGCGCGTCGCCTCAGGTCGCCGCGCGCAGCGCGGCGATGCGCTCCGGAATCGGCGGATGGCTCATCAGCAGCCGCGTCCAGCCGCGCTCGCCGGAGATGCCGAACGCCTGGATCGCGTTCGGCAGCGTGCTCTCGCCGTGGTTCGCGGCGAGCCGCTCGAGCGCCGAGATCATCGCGCCGCGCCCGGCGAGGCGCGCGCCGCCGGCGTCGGCGCGGAACTCGCGCCAGCGCGAGAACCACAGGACGATCAGCGACGCGAGCAGGCCGAGCACGATCTGCAGCACGACGACGATCGCGTAGTACGCGAAGCCGCCGCCGCCATTGTCGCGGTTGCCGGAGAGCGTGCGGTCGACGACGGCGCCGATGACGCGCGCGAGGAAGATCACGAACGTGTTCAGCACGCCCTGCAGCAGCGCCATCGTGACCATGTCGCCGTTCGCGACGTGGGTGATCTCGTGGCCGAGCACGGCTTCGACCTGGCTCCGGTCCATGCTGCCCAAGAGCCCGGTGCTGACCGCGACGAGCGCGTGGTCCTTGCTCATGCCGGTCGCGAACGCGTTCATCTCCGGCGCCTCGTAGAGCGCGACCTCGGGCATGCCGATGCCGGCCTTCTCGGCGTGGCGGCGCACCGTCTCGAGCAGCCAGGCTTCGCTCGGGTTGCGCGGCTGCTCGATGACCTTGGCGCCGACCGACATCTTCGCGACCCATTTCGACGTCGCCAGCGAGATGAACGAGCCGCCCATGCCCATGACCGCGGCGAGGATCAGGAGGCCGCGCAGGTCGAGGCCGCCGCGCGTCTGCGCATAGACGTCGATGCCGGTCAGCTTGACGATGATCGTCAGCAGCGCCATCACCGCCAGGTTCGTCAGCACGAATAGGACGATTCGCAACATGGCCTTCCTCGCTGTGGTTGAATCTTCGCCGCTTCGCGCGCGGCCGGGACGCCGCGCCGATATGGGTACACTCGCCGCGACTCAACAGTCCCGTCCGCGGCCGGCGCTTGGACCGTAGCCGGCCGCGGCGGGTTCCCGCCTGCCGAACGCCGATGCCCACTCCGCCCCGCCACCGAGGACGCTTCGCGCCGTCGCCAACCGGACGCCTGCATTTCGGCTCGCTGGTCGCCGCGCTCGGCAGCTGGCTGTTCGCGCGCGCCGCCGGCGGCCGCTGGCTCGTGCGCATCGAGGATCTCGACCGCGAGCGCGAGGTCGCCGGCGCGGCCGCCGGCATCGTCGCGACGCTCGCCGCGTTCGGCCTCGAGTCCGACGAGCCGATCCTGCTGCAGAGCGAGCGCGGCGCCGTCTACGCGGCCGCGCTCGCGCGCCTCGACGCCGGCGGCCACGCCTATCGCTGCTGGTGCAGCCGCAGCGATCTCGAACCGTTCGGCGGAGTCCACCCGACGCGCTGCGTCGCGCCGCCGGACCCGGCGCGGCCGCCGGCGTGGCGCGTGCGCGTGCCGGCGCGCCGGCTCGGCTTCGACGACGCGATCCAGGGCCGCTTCGAGCAGGACCTGCGCGGCGAGGCCGGCGACTTCGTCGTCTGGCGCGTCGAGGGGCGCGCCGCATACCAGCTCGCCGTCGTCGTCGACGACGCCGCGCAGCACGTCAGCGACGTCGTCCGCGGCGCGGACCTGCTCGACTCGACGCCGCGCCAGCTGCTGCTGCAGGAGCTGCTCGGGTTGCCGCGCCCGAACTATGCGCATCTGCCGCTGGTCGTCGACGCCGACGGCCGCAAGCTCAGCAAGCACGAGCGCGCGCTGCCGGTCGACGCGGACGATCCGCTGCCGGCGCTGCGCGCGGCGCTCGCGTTCCTCGGCCAGCCCGTGCCCGCCGCGGCCACGCCCGCGCGGCTGCTCGCACGCGCCGCACGCGACTTCGACGCGCGGCGCATCCCGCGCGCGAGCGCGTTTGCCGCGCTGCGGAAGGACGTTTGCCGAACGTGAAGGCACAATCACGCGAGCACGCGGACGAGTCGCGACCGCGGCCTGACAGCGAGGGAGTTCCCACATGACGGCGCGCGTCGCCCTGGTCACCGGCGGTACCGGCGGCATCGGTACGGCGATTTGCAGGCATCTCGCCAAGCTCGGCCACAAGGTCGCGACGAACTACCGCGACCAGGCGAAAGCGGCGGCCTGGCAGGACGCGCAGCGCGCGGCCGGCTTCGAGATCGCGATCGCGCACGGCGACGTCTCCGATCCGGACGCGGCCGCGGCGATGGTCGCGGAGGTCGAGCGCCAGCTCGGCCCGGTCGAGATCCTGATCAACAACGCCGGCATCACGCGCGACACGACGTTCCACAAGATGACCGCGCTGCAATGGCAGGAGGTCATCAACACGAACCTCGGCTCGTGCTTCAACGTGACGCGGCCGGTCATCGACCGCATGCGCGAGCGGCGCTGGGGCCGCATCGTGCAGATCAGCTCGATCAACGGCCAGAAGGGCCAGTACGGCCAGGCGAACTACGCCGCGGCGAAGGCCGGCATGCACGGCTTCACGATCTCGCTCGCGCAGGAGAACGCGAAGTTCGGCATCACCGTCAACACGGTGTCGCCGGGCTACGTCGGCACCGACATGGTCATGGCGGTGCCGGAGGACGTGCGCGCGAAGATCGTCGCGCAGATCCCGATCGGCCGGCTCGGCGAACCGGACGAGATCGCCTACGCGGTCGCGTTCTTCGTCGCCGAGGAGGCGCGCTGGATCACCGGCGCGAACCTCGCGATCAACGGCGGCCAGTACATGGGCTGGTGAGCGCCGCGCGCCGCCGCCGCGAGCGCGGCGGCCCTGCAGCATCGCCGCGCCGCACGGATTTGCTGCGCAGCATCCGGCGACTGGTACGTCGCGGTGTTCTCTGCTAGCGTTCGGGGATGGCCTTGCGCACGATCAAGAAATATCCGAACCGGCGTCTCTACGATACCGAGATCTCGAGCTACATCACGCTCGAGGAAGTCCGCCAGCTCGTGCTCGACAACGAAGAGTTCGAAGTCGTCGACGCGAAGAGCGGCGAGAACCTGACGCGCTCCGTGCTGCTGCAGATCATCTCCGAATACGAGGATCGCGGCGAGCCGATGTTCACGACGAAGCTGCTGTCGCAGATCATCCGCTTCTACGGTGATTCGCTGCAGGGCTTCATGGGCGGCTATCTCGAGCGCAGCCTGCAGATCTTCCTCGACCAGCAGCAGCAGTTCCGCAGCCAGTTGAACAACATCCTCGGGCAGACGCCGTGGTCGATGCTGAACGACCTGACCGAGCGCAACATGGACCTGTGGAAATCGCTGCAGCAGGGCTTCCTGAACGCCGCCGCGAACAGCGTGCGCAACGGCTCGTTCGAGCCGAAGCCGCCGCCGCCGAAGAAGGACACGAAGTCCTGATCGAGTCCGCGCGCGCCGCTGCCGCGGCGATCCGCGCCCGCGCCTGCGCGCGTGCCGCTCGGCTTGACACGCTGCTGCCGCATTCCTAGCATCGCGCGCCGCTGCGGCGCCGCGATCCCGCGCGCCGGCATCACGGCGGCGCACAGCAGGAGCCTCCATGACGAAGCGCATCGCCGTCGTGACCGGCGGCATCGGCGGTCTCGGCACAGAAATCTGCAAGTACCTGGCGCGGTCCGGCCGCGACGTCGTCGCCGTCGATCTCGCCGCGCGCAGCGAGCGCCTCGACGCGTTCCGCCGCGAGACCGCCGAGTTCGGCGCTGCGATCGCGTTCGAGCCGCTGAACGTCGCCGACTTCGGCGCCTGCGCGGAGCTCGTCGAGCGCCTCGCGCGGACGCGCGGAGCGGTCTCGATCCTCGTCAACGCGGCCGGCATCACGCGCGACACCAGCTTGCGCAAGATGACGCCGGAGCAGTGGAGCGAGGTGCTGAAGGTCAACCTCGACGGCGTGTTCAACATGTGCCGCCAGGTCGTCGACGGCATGACCGCGCAGGGCTTCGGCCGCATCGTCAACATCTCCTCGGTCAACGGGCAGACCGGCCAGTTCGGCCAGGCGAACTATTCGGCGGCGAAGGCCGGCATGCACGGCTTCACGATGGCGCTCGCGCGCGAGGTCGCGAAGAAAGGCGTGACCGTCAACAGCGTGTCGCCCGGCTACTGCCGCACCGCGCTCGTCATGGCCGTGCCGGAGGACATCCGCAACCAGATCGTCGCCGCGATCCCGGTCGGCCGTCTCGGCGAGCCGTACGAGATCGCGCGCGCGGTCGAGTTCCTGACCGCCGACGACGCCGGATTCATCACCGGCGCGAACATCCCGGTCAACGGCGGCTACTTCATGGATTTCTGACGCGCGGGCGACCGCCGCGCCGGCGCCGCGCATCGGCCGCGAGGCGCGCCGGTCGGGCGCGACGCCGCAGCGAGGACCGCTCGGACGTTCGCTCGGCGCCTGCCGCCGCGCCGGACTCGGATGCGGCAACGGCTCGATTTCCTCATGGAAAGCCCACGTCGCCGGCCGCTGCGCCGACGCGGCGCCGACGAGCGCAGTGCCGAGCGGACGCATCCGTGTCGGCGCGGATTCCGCATGCGCATCGCACCGACTCGAACCGCGCATGACCGGCGCGGCGCGCGTTCATGACGAATTCGTGCGCGGAGCGGCATCACTGAGCCCGAACCCGGCCAGGAGATGGCGCCATGAGCACGAAGCCGCACGTCCGCGACCGTTCCGAGGAACCGAATCCGATCATCCGGGCCGTCTCGACCGCGATCGGGCGCTTGCGCGCCGACGAGGACATGTTCGAGCTGCTGACCGCGTTCTCGGAGCTGCATCCGAAGGCCATCGAGAAAATCGACGTCGCCGCCGCGCGCGCGAATCCGACGATCGCCGATGCGGTCGTCGCGCTGCTGCGCAAGAAGCGCGCGCCGACCGATCCGAAGGCGCTCGTGCCCGGCGTGTCCGCGCGCGACGTCGAGCTCGCCGTCGTGCCGGGCACGACGCTGCCCGCGCGCATCTACACGCCGGACGGCGGCGGACCGTTCCCGGTCGTCGTCTATTTCCACGGCGGCGGCTGGGTCATCGCGAACAAGGAGGTCTACGACGGCGGCGCGCGCGGACTCTGCAAGGAAGCGCGCGCGATCGTCGTCTCCGTCGACTATCGCCGGGCGCCCGAGCACAAGTTCCCGACCGCCTGGGACGACGCGGCCGCGGCGTATCGCTGGGTCACGCAGAATGCGCGCTCGATCGGCGGCGACGGCCTGCTCTTCGCGCTCGCCGGCGAGAGCGCGGGCGGCAACCTCGCGCTGGCGACGGCGATCGCCGCGCGCGACCGCGGGCTCGTCGCGCCGGCGCACGTGCTGGCCGTCTATCCGGTCACGCAGACGAGCCTCAACACCGAATCGTATCTCGAGAACGCGATCGCTCAGCCGCTGAACCGCGCGATGGTCGAATGGTTCGTCGACAAGCTGATCCGCACCCCCGCCGACCTCGAGGACCGCCGCCTGCAGCTGATCGACGCCGATCTCGTCGGGCTGCCGCCGGTCACGCTGATCAACGCGAGCATCGATCCGCTGCGCAGCGACGGCGCGAAGATGGAGCACGCGCTGCGCCGCGCCGACGTGTCCGTGGAGCGCGTCGACTATCACGGCGTGACGCACGAGTTCTTCGGCGCGTCGGCGGTCGTCGCGAAGGCGCGCAAGGCGCAGGCGTACGCCGGCACGCGCCTGCGCGACGCGTTCGCCGGCAGCTGAGGGTCGCCGTCCGCGGCTCAGCGGCACACGCGATACGGGCCGCGGTCCAGGTGCAGGTGGTCGCGGTGCGCGGCGTTGTAGTCCGGGCCGAGCACCGCGTCGAAGTAGCGGCAGGCGTCCGCGTCGACGTCGTGCAGGAAGCCGGCGGCCGCGGCGTCGCCGTGCCAGTCGCGCGCGACGAGCACGCGGCGGCCGTCCGCGAGCGCGAAGCCGGCGACGTCGAGCGCGTTCGCGGTCGCGTGCTCGCTGCGCGCGCCGGCCTCGCGGCCGTAGAGGTTGCGGCATGCGTAGGAGCCGAAGTGCTCGATGCGCGCGACGCCGACGCCGAAGCGGCGCTGCGCCGCCGGCTCGACCACGTGGCGCTCCCATAACGCGAGCGAGACCGCGAGCGGGCACGTCAGCGTCACGCTGCCGCCGGCGAGCGGCACCTCGGCGGACGAGATCGAAACCGCGCCGTGGAAGCCGCAACCGGGCCCGGTGTCGCGATCGGGCACGACGCGAAAGCGCATCGGCGTCGTGCGCAGCACGTCGAGGCACGCGCCCGCGTCGCGCTCGAGCCGCGCGAGCTTGAATCGCGTCAGCAGGTTCGGCGGCTCGGCGACGTCGAGCGGCGCCCATGGATTCCAGCGCGGCGGCACGCGGAGTTGTCCGGCCGGAACGAGCGCGGCGGCGAGCACGACGGCGGCGACCGACGCGACGAACGGCAGACGACGCATGCGGCGAGCCTGCGCCGCCGGCGATGAACGGCGGCGCACTTCCGTGCGGCGCGCCGCGGCGCCGATGCGCGCCGGCGGGGTTTCGCGACGCCGCGCGAGCGCCGACGGAGCGCGCGGCGGCCGACCGCGCGCTTCGGGCCGTCACCGGTCGAGGCCGTCGGCGAATACGACGTCGTCGCCGGCGCCGTTGCGCGCGCAGTCGTCGATCGGCACCGGCGTGCCGATCGGCATGACGTCGAAGTCGTCGAGGCGGACGCCGAACAGCGAGTACGAGTCGAGCGCGAGATCGGCGTCGTCCCAGTGGTGCGTCTGGAACAACCCGTCGTCCGCGCTCAGCGGAATCGATCCGCCGTCGGCGAGGAACATGCCGTAGCGCTTCAGCGTGTCGAGGATCACGCGCGCGGCCGCGCCGTAGCCGCGGGTGTCGAACGTCGGCTTCAGGCGCAGGCGCGCGCCGTACGGAATCGCGCCGGTGGGGCCGCTCGGCGCACCGACGTGGCTGGCCGGGTGCACGTAGACGCCGGCGCGGATGCGATCGTTGTGCAGGATGAAGCGCAGCGCATGACCGAGCGTGCCGCCGGACTGCATCGCCGCATGGACCTCGTCCGGCCCGAAGATCAGCGGCGCGATCGGAAAGCCGGCCGCGTCCGCGCTCGTGCAGCCGTCGCCGCGCCCGGCCGGCGGATAGACGAAGTTCAACCGCCAGCGGACCAGGCACTGCGAATGCAGGCCGTCGCCGTCGACGCTCGAATGGTACGACTCGTACAGGTCGTCGCCGGCGGCGACGAGCAGGTGGCAGTCCTCGCCGCCGTAATCGCAGGTGTAGTCGGTCGAACCCTCGATCGCGCCGACCGCCGGCAGCGGCACGCGCTCGCCGGTATCGCAATCGGGAACGTAGTAGTCGCTCTCCTCGACCAGCGGCGTGTCGACGGCGCCGCCCCAGGATCGGTAGAGCACGTGCATCGAGAAATCGATCTGGAATCGCGTGCTGCCGGCCGCATCGCCGCCCCAGGCGACGCTGCTCGCGATCATCGCCGCCGAATCCGCATCGGCCGGCAGCGCGGAGACGTCCTGGTTCCAGACCGACGCCGGCGGGAATCGCGGCGGTGCGCGCGGCGGCGGCGCCTGCGCGCAGGCGGTGCCGATGCAGACGCCGAGCAGAGCGGCGGCGAATCTCGGACGCGGCGTCATCGCGGACCTCCGGACGAACCCGCGCCGAGGCTCGCATCGGCGCCGCGCGGCGTCCGTGACGCGCGCCCGCTTCCTACCAGACCAGGTCCGCCGGCACGCCGTCCTCGTCGACCGCGCCGGGCTCGCAGAGCAGCACCAGCGCGTCGGCGTCGATCGCCTGCGCGGCGAGGCCGACCTCGCGCGCGACCAGCAGGAAGCGCCCGGCCTGCTGCACGACGGCGAGCTCGCCGGCGTTCAGCCGCGAGAGCTGCTCCGCGGTGACGTAGACGCGGCGGATCTTGCCGGCGTGCGGGAAGTGGCGCGCGATCTCGGCCGCGGCGTCGTTCAGCGCCTTGCCGTTCAGCAGCGCGACGAGCTTCTGCCGGCGCTCCTTCTTCTCGCGCGCGCGACGCTCCGCCTCGCGCTGCTCGCGCACGCGCTGCTCGCGCTCCTGCTGCTCGCGCAGCGCGTAGGCCTTGGCGAGGTCGATCTCGCCGCGCGCGCGCCGCGCGTCCGGCGCCGCGCGCGCCGGTCCGCGACGCGCGTCCGGCTTCGACGCGGCGTTCGGCTTCAGCTTCTGCGCAAGCCCGCTCTTCAGCAGCTGATCGCGCAACGATTCCGACATGGACGGTGCGAACTCCGGTTCGTGCTCGGCGCGGCCGCGCCTCAGTAGTGCGGCGGCGGCGGCTCTTCGCGAGCGTCGTCCGCGAGCGCCACGCGGACCGTCGCGAGCTCGCCGCGCAGGCGCTCGAACGCCTGGCGCAGCTCGACGAGGTCGCGGTCGTGCGCGGCGACCGCGGCGTTCAACGCGCCGATCGTATCCTCGACGAACGCGAAGCGCACTTCGAGCTCGTTCAGGCGGTCTTCGAGCGAAGCGGTCATCGTCAGTGCGCCGGCGGGTCGACGAAGCGGCGGCCGTGGCGCGCGCCGAGCGCGCCCTGCGCCTCGCGCGCGGCGAGCTCGAAGTCGGCCGCGGCCATCTCGCGCACGAGCGCGGCGAATTCGGTCTTCGGCGCCCAGCCGAGCCGCGTGCGCGCGAGGCTCGCGTCGCCGAGCAGCGTGTCGACTTCGGCCGGCCGGTAATACTGCGGATGCACGCGCACGACGACGTCGCCGGGCGCGAGCTTCGCGCCGTCGGCGCCGACCTGCGCGACGACCGCGTGCTCGTCGGCGCCGGTTCCGCGGAACTCGAGCTCGACGCCCATCTCGCGCGCGGCGAGCGCGACGAACTCGCGCACCGAGTGCTGGACGCCGGTCGCGATCACGTAGTCGTCGGGGCGGTCCTGCTGCAGGATCAGATGCTGCGCCTCGACGAAGTCGCGCGCGTGACCCCAGTCGCGCCGCGCGTCGAGGTTGCCGAGGTAGAGGCAATGCTGCAGGCCGTGCGCGATGCGCGCGAGCCCGCGCGTGATCTTGCGCGTGACGAACGTCTCGCCGCGGATCGGCGACTCGTGGTTGAACAGGATGCCGTTGCAGGCGTACATGCCGTACGCCTCGCGGTAGTTGACCACGATCCAGTACGCGTACAGCTTGGCGACGCCGTACGGCGAGCGCGGATGGAACGGCGTCGTCTCGCGCTGCGGCGTCTCGCGCACGAGCCCGTACAGCTCCGAGGTCGACGCCTGGTAGAAGCGGCAGCGGTCGCCGAGGCCGAGGCTGCGCATCGCCTCGAGGATGCGCAGCGCGCCGAGCCCGTCCGCGTTCGCGGTGTACTCGGGCTCCTCGAACGAGACCGCGACGTGGCTCTGCGCGGCGAGGTTGTAGATCTCGTCCGGCCGCACCTGCTGGATCACGCGCAGCAGGCTCAGCGAGTCGGTCATGTCGCCGTAGTGCAGATGCACGCCGGGACGCGTCTCGTCGAGCTCGTGGTACAGATGATCGATGCGCTCGGTGTTGAACGACGACGCGCGGCGCTTGAGACCGTGCACCTCGTAGCCCTTCGCGAGCAGCAGCTCGGCGAGGTAGGCGCCGTCCTGTCCGGTGATTCCGGTGATCAATGCGCGTTTCTGTTCCATCGACCCGAGCGCGGCGCGTTCGCAAAAGGGGTGCAATGGTAGCGTAAAGCGCCGCGCGCGCCGCATCTCCGGCACGGTCGAGCGCGCTGCCCGGCGCGCCGGCGCCGCCGCGGAGCGCCGGCCGCGGTGCGGCGCGTCAGTCGAAACCGTTCGCGAAGATCGGATCGCCCGGCATGATGCCGAGCGGGCCCGGATAGACGTAGCCCGGGAACACCGACGCGAGGTCCGCGTTGCCGAGATGGCGCGTGACGATTTCGGCGAGCACGCGGCGCGTGTCGGTCGTCGTCGCGACGTCCTCGTTCTGGAACAGCTCGCCGTCGCCGAGGCCGCCGAACGTGCCGTAGAGGCGCCCGCCGACGACGCGGCCGCCGAGCACGAGCATCGGGTTGCCGCTGCCGTGATCGGTGCCGTGGTTGTCGTTCTCGCGCACGCGGCGGCCGAACTCGCTCTGCACGACGACGACCATGCGCTCGGCGATGCCGCTGCCGTCGAGGTCGGCGTAGAGCGCGGCGAGCGTCTGCGACAGGCCGTCGACGCGTGCGGCGAACTGGTTCGCGTTGAGGTTCGCCTGATCGCCGGCGCCCTGGTTCTCGTGCGTGTCCCAGCCGCCGTAGTCGAGCGTCGCGACCTGCAGGCCGACCTCGCGCTTGGCGACGTTCGCGATCAGCTTGGCCTGGCTCGCCAGCGCCGCGGCCGGTCCGCTGGTCGGATAGTTCGCGCCCGGCGACGGCGTGTAGCTCGACAGGTCGAGCGAGTCGACGAGCTCGACGGTCGTCGCGGCGCCGGCGCCGGCGAGCTCGATCGCGCCGCTGCCGGCGTAGAGCTGGTTCAGCGTGATCATCGTCGACCGCTTGTAGAGCGGCTGACCGTCGACGCTTACGCCGCTGTTGGCGTTCGGATGGAAGCTCGACGGATCGTCGAGCGTCATCGCGTCGCGCCGGCCGAGCAGGCTGAGCGGCGGCGCCGACCCGGCCGCGAGCGCGGGGATCGGCGCGTCGTCGGGCACCTGGCCGGCCGAGGCGAGATGGCGCGTGAGCCAGCCGCTCGAGGTGTGCGTGTCGCCGGGGGTGCCGAGGTCGCAGTAGTCCTGCGCGTCGAAATGGCTGCGCGAGATGCGGTCGAGCGGAAAGCCGATGCCGTGCACGATCGCGAGCCGGCCGCGCAGATACAGATCGTGCAGACCGCTCGCGGCGAAGTGCAGGCCGAAGTCGCCGGACAACGGCAGCGCCGCGGTCGCGCCGTCGGCGCGCAGATGGATCGTCGGGCGCTTCGCGACGTACGCGTCGCGATCCGGCCCGGCGATCGGCGCGACGAGGCCGAGGCCGTCCATGCCGCCGCGCAGGAACAGGTAGACGATGAAGTGCTCGCCGGTCCACGCGGCGCGCGCGCTCCGCGTCGCGAGGCCGAGCCGGAGCCCGCCGACCGCGCCGACGCAGATCGTCGAGCCCTTGATGAACGCGCGCCGGGTGACGTTGCCCATCGTCGCTCTCCTCAACGCGCCATGAACTGCGGACTGAACAGGATCACGTCGATCATCCCGCGCAGCCGGCTGTACCAGTAGTTCGGGCTCGAGTTCGTGCCGATGCCCTGCGTGTTGCCGGGCGCGCCGGTGCCGATGCCGGCGTCGGGCGGCCACATGTTCAACGTGTCGGTGTTGCGGCACATGAAGTCGCGCATCTTCGCGTGCAGGTCCGTGCCGACCCAGCCGGCGGCGGCGTCCGGCGCCCAGCCGAAGCAGCGCGTCAGCCAGAAGTTCGCGAGCTCGTTCGGCGTGTGCCGGCTCGGCTCCGACGAGAACTCGGCGAGCGTGATCGCGAGCACCGGCGCGAGCGGCGTCTGGTCGCTGCCGGTGCCCTCGTCGAGCACGAAATCGATCGTGCGCCACGCGTGCACGAACGCGGTGCTGCCCATCCACTCCGCCGACGCCTCCGGGTAGCCGTTCGGCGCGCGCCAGTCGAACGGGCGCTCGCCGGTGCGACGGAAGCGATCCATGAAGCGGTCGCTCGACGGCGACTCGCCGTCGATGTTGCGCCGGAACGTGTAGTCGAGGCTCGTCGCGCGCAG